>JBBIUD010000107.1:0-5839 GCA_037440485.1 Chlorobiota bacterium | reverse complement strand
GCGTTCACCAGCTCGCCGCGCATCTTGCCGCCACACTCGAAGCAATGGGTCTTAAGCAGGAGAACAGAATCTTATTCGATACGCTGTTCCTCCCGCTTAGCTCACACCATCAGGAGGCTGTCCGCCGTGTCGCTGTCGAGCGCGGAGTCAATTTCCGCTACTTTCCCGACGGTCCGATCGGTATTTCGGTTGATGAGACCACTACAGAACAAGACATCTCCGATATTGCGGCAATCTTTGCCGATGCGCTGGGACTATCGCTGCCGAACGGTAAGCTCGCCTTGCCAGAGGCTCAGTATCCTGCACCATTTGCCCGCACACGTGCCTACCTACAGCACCCTGTTTTCAACTCGTACCATAGCGAAACCGAAATGATGCGCTACCTCAAGCGACTTGAGAACAAGGACCTTTCCCTTGTTCATTCGATGATACCGCTGGGGTCGTGCACAATGAAACTCAACGCGGCTGTCGAAATGATGGCTGTCACGTGGCCGGAGTTCAACCAGCTCCATCCATTCGTTCCGCTCGATCAAGCCGAAGGTTACCGAGAACTAATCGCTGAACTTGAGCGCGATCTGGCGATCATCACCGGGCTCGATGCTGTTTCTCTCCAACCGAACTCCGGTGCGCAAGGTGAGTACACGGGTTTGCTGGTCATCAGAGCGTACCACCAAGACCGCGGTGAGCACCAGCGTCGCATTGCGCTTATTCCGTCGTCTGCTCACGGCACCAACCCGGCAAGCGCTGTGATGGCAGGAATGCAGGTAGTGGTCGTTGCAAGCGATGAGCACGGCTACATTGACCTCAACGATCTTGAAACGAAGCTTGCTCAGCATGGCGATCGTATCGCATGCTTGATGGTGACCTATCCCTCGACGCACGGTGTATTCGAAGAACACATCCGCACAATCTGCGAGCGGGTCCATCAGGTTGGTGCACTGGTGTACATGGATGGTGCCAATCTCAATGCACAAGTTGGGCTAACGTCACCGGGCATCATTGGCGCGGACGTCTGTCATATTAATCTGCACAAAACCTTCTGCATACCTCATGGCGGTGGCGGTCCGGGGATGGGACCAATTGCTGTCCGCAAAGAACTCGCACCATACCTGCCCACACATCCGGTACTGTCCAATACCGACAATCCTCGGAGCATTGGAACCGTTGCTGCAGCACCGTGGGGCAGTCCGAGCATCTTATTGATTTCGTGGGCATATATCCGATTGATGGGCGCAGAAGGATTACGGCGTGCATCACAGGTTGCGTTGCTTTCGGCAAATTACCTGAAAGCTCGATTGAGCCAAGCATATCCGATTTTGTACGTTGGCAAAAGCGGCTTTGTCGCGCACGAGATGATCGTTGATCTTCGACCGTTCCGACAGAGAGCCGGCATTGATGCTGAGGACGTTGCCAAACGTCTGATGGATTACGGCTTTCATGCTCCGACGGTATCTTTCCCCGTACCGGGGACGCTCATGATCGAACCAACCGAAAGCGAGTCGCTCGAAGAGCTGGATCGGTTCTGCGAGGCATTACTCAGCATTCGCCAGGAGATTGACCAGATCGAGCGGGGCGAGGCTGATCGGACCGATAACGTGCTCAAGAATGCACCCCACACCCAGCGCATGGTTACCAGTGACCAGTGGACGCACCCATACTCCCGGCAGAAAGCTGCCTTCCCGTTACCGTTCGTCGTTGAGCGTAAATTCTGGCCAGCCGTTGCACGGATCAACAACACCTACGGCGACCGTAACATAATGTGCGTGTGTCCGCCGATTGAAGCATACGCTGAGCCCTAAATCACCCCGAAGCGTTTGCGCAAGTACCATTCGAATGCCAACGCACTGATCGCAAGCGCCAGTAACAGCCAGTTATTCCAGACAGCGATCGTCTCTGCGTTTGTGACGATGCGCGGTTGGAAAGACGGAAGCGCTTTGATACGTTGCCAGAGCCTGTCAGCATCAAGCTCAGCGGCATTGATGAATGCGCCGTGTGTTCGCTCCGCCAGCAACCGCAATAGTTCGATATTCATCCGCGGATTTTGATATTCGAGCGCAAGCTCGCCAACGGTGAATCGCCCCTGATCATTGCCGAGTCGTTGTCCGGAGCGCACAACACTCCCGGTGAAGCTATAGTCTCCGCCAGAGAGGGATTGAACAGTCGCAGTGTAGCGCCCGCTGCCGGTTGGTTGCAGCACAACGTCGAATCGTCGTTGATTGTGGTAAACCATCGCTGTCACGGTTGCATCGTCAATTGGCTGAAGCGCATCGTCTCGCACATCCGCGATAAACTCAATAGGCTCACCACTGACGTAGTGGCGTTTACTCGTCCGAATGCGAATTTTTTGAGTGTTATCATCGCTGGCAAGCCAGCGGAGCGCATTGCTTAGAAATGTTTGCAGCAGCGATGGTGACGGACCGCTACGCGATCGTTCGATTCCCTCGCCGAGAAGTTTCCAGCGGTATAGACCATAGCCAAGGATAGCGATTGCACGATGGTTGCTGCTCGATCGCGCTATGATCAAGGGTTCATCGAGTGAGGTTGAGCCTACCTTGATCGTTGCGAGCACTTCTGCCCCTGGTCTGGGCACAACAAATGCTTCCGGGCGAAGAATCGGCGGTAGTTTATCCCAGCTCTCTTTGGCTGAGCGGTCGTTCCCGGGTTGCATCAATGCATGCGAAGCGCCGCGCTCGGTCAGCTCACCGGTAACCTGCATTTCAGCCATTCCCCAGCGTTCAACAGCGAAAGGCAAATACGGTTCAAGCATTCCAAGTTTCTGGCGAGCAATACCGCCTGATGCGACAAACAGAATGGGCTTACCGCGGCGCGCCTCTTCGGCAATGAGCGCAATGACTGTCTCTGGTGACGATGCTATCGGAAAACCAACCAGGATGATGCTTTCTGCCGACCGAAGATCTGCTGCCGATGGTGGTGCACCGTAGAATTCTGCACCAAACTTCTGAATGAACGTTTGCAATCGAATGCTGGGATCACTCCCGATCAGTTGACTGAGGAACGAAACATCAGGACTTGGTGCACCGGCAATCAGAACAACACGACGTTCGTTGGGCAGAATGGTCACAAATTCCGAGCGGCTATTGTTGATCGTTGTGTACTCGCCAGCAATCGGTTCAATTCGTGCTGTGAGTTTACGGATACCTTCCGATTTCGGTGTGAAGGTTAGGACTGGTCTATACAAACGCTGGCTTGGCGTAAGGTGAATAGTTGACCGCGCGAGCTCTGTCCCGTCGGCTTCCGATAGAATAACGGTTGCATCGGTTTCGAAACCATCGGCAGTAACTGTGACTTGTACGGGAAGTTCGACTCCTTTATAGCCACGTTCACTGGTGACGATTGATGTCAGCGCAACATCCTTGACAGGCAGAGTATCCCCAACACCGATCGTGAAAACTGGCTTGCCAAAACTTTCGGCAGCGTAGAGAGGCATTCCTCCGGTATTGTAAGCTCCATCACTGATGAGCACAATTGCTTGAATGTTATCATCGCGTCTATCGGAAAGGATCATCAGCGGCAATTCAATATTGGTTGCCGGATCATTCAAGCGAAAGGAATCTTGAACAAGCCCAGGCAACTGTTCTGCGGACCGTCCGAAGCGGAACGGCACGACGTTCGACGATGGGAATGCACGCATGATATTATCGAGTGTGCGTCGTGTCAATTCGGCTCGATCGAAGCGACCATCCCGCAGTGCCATCGAAATGGAATTATCAATCAGCAGTGCGACGCGCGGTGCTTCCTGGTGGGATGAGAAAAACCGAAGAACAGGCATCAGCAGAACGACGGTTAGCAGACCAAGACCTATGGTACGCAATAGGCTCAATGCTGCGCGCTGCCCCGCACTGAGCACTGCTCGATGGCGACTGTAGTACCAGATCGTTGCCACTGCCACGCTTGCGACAGCGACGATAACCCAAAGCCAATGAGTGTGAAATTCCAGATGCAACGATTTCATGATGTTTCGATGATTGGGCGCAACAAGAGCGCTGCAACGAACAACAGCGACGAAAATTTCACCAGCATGCGTCCTTCGTTGCCGTATTTTCGCGCACGTTCGGGGTGTAGCTCAGCCCGGTAGAGCACTTCGTTCGGGACGAAGGGGTCGGAGGTTCAAATCCTCTCACCCCGACTGCGAGAAAGCGCTGGTGTTCACTGCACCAGCGCTTGTTTGCTTTGATAGTAAGTTTGCACGCGCACGACCAATGGACGAACATGATACCACTGCAAGACACCATTCCGTCACGCCAATTTCCTCTCGTCAACTGGATAATCATTGGACTCAACACACTTGTCTTTCTCTTTGAAATATCGCTTCCAGAGCACAAGCTCGATCTCCTTCTCCGTGTGTTTGGCTTAGTTCCAGCACGCTATACCGATCCGGAATGGGCGACATGGATGGGCTATTCACATTCACTGCTGCCATTTTTGACCAACATGTTTCTGCATAGTGGCTGGGGTCACTTTTTGGGCAACATGTGGACGCTGTTCATATTCGGCGATAACGTCGAGGATCGTATGGGATCAGGTCGTTACCTTGTGTTTTACCTGCTCAGTGGATTGGCAGCAGGAATAACGCACACCTACCTTTACCCGACATCCACCATTCCTGCCATTGGTGCATCGGGTGCTATATCGGGGGTAATGGCGGCGTACATGTTTCTGTTTCCGCATAGCCGAATCGTGTTTTTCATTCCGATCTTTTTCCTGCCGTACTTTATCGAACTGCCCGCATTGCTCTACATCGGGGTGTGGTTTATCGGGCAATTCATCAGCGGCGTTACCGTGCTGGCAATCACCGATCAAGCAGGAGGTATTGCCTTTTGGGCACACATTGGCGGGTTCGTTGCTGGCGCTGTGCTCTATCGGTTCTTTGCACGACGACGCTATCGGGCAATGTTTGGCGATGAATACATTCGGTCGTATCACAACTACGCTTAGCAGAGTATGGACATTCTCTCGTTGTTTTGGTTGTTTGTGATGATTAGCTCATTGCAACCAATTATCCGACAGCGGATGATCGAGGCTGCGCGCCAACGCTTGATTTCTCGCTTGGAGCAGCAACGGAATAGTCGCTTGATCTTGATCGTGCACCGCCAGGAGACCATGCGTTTGCTTGGCTTTCCGCTGCTGAAATACCTGAACATGGAAGATTCTGAGGAGGTACTCCGTGCACTCGAAGCCACCGATGATGACCGCGACATTGATTTGGTGCTCCATACACCCGGCGGTTTGGTCATCGCTGCGCTGCAGATAGCACGCGCTATCCAGCAGCGTCATGGTAAAACGCGAGTAATCATTCCTCACTACGCGATGAGTGGCGGAACACTCATTGCGCTTGCTGCTGACGAAATCATCATGAGCAAGAACGCTGTGCTCGGACCGATTGACCCCCAGATTGGCGAGTTTCCTGCGCCCTCGCTTGTCCAGCTCCGACACATCAAAGATGTCAACGAAATAGACGATCGCACACTCATTCTTGCCGATATTGCCGAGAAAGCGCTCGAGCAAATGCGCCAGGCAGTCACCGAACTACTATCAAAAAACTACCCAACCGACGTCGCCGAACATGTTGCCGATGTTCTGGTCACCGGGCGTTGGACGCACGACTTCCCCATCACACCGAGTATGGCACAGCAGATGGGCTTGAATGTACGCACAGACATCCCTGAGGAATTCCTCCAATTGATGAGCCTTTATCCGCAGCCGATACGCATGCAGCGCAACGTTGAATTTCTCAGCGAGTCGCATTCGCGGTAGTGCGACCGAGCAATTGCGTAATTGCAGTATGCGCATTCACCAGCGCAGTCCGAGCATCGTTCCG
>JBBIUD010000106.1:0-5843 GCA_037440485.1 Chlorobiota bacterium | reverse complement strand
ACGAGATGACAAGCAATACTGCCGCCAGCACTATCGTTGTCTTGATGATAAAATCGGCAGCTCGACGCATGCCCATCATCGAGCCAAACTGACCTCCAATCGCGCCCATCCCTGAGGCAATATCGCCTTTGCCAGGTTGAATCAAAACAACCGCAATCAAAAAGATGCTCACAAGAAGCGCTAGAATCATCAATATCGTGTACATTGGCTTTTGAGAACTGTTCGTTACGTTGCAAATTTACACTACATTTGCTTGTCCGTTTGATTGGTCGCTTGAAATGGACTATCAACAAACGCAATCCACTCTCCACGAAAAAGCGTCGCTATTGCCTCAGCAACCCGGCGTCTATTTGTTCAAAGATGCCAGCGGAACGATCCTATACATTGGCAAGGCAAAAAATCTCCGCCACAGGGTTCGCCAATACTTTGACCAATCCCGAAAGCACGATGCAAAAACCATCGCAATGCTCCGACGTGCTGTTGATGTTGATTGCATTGTTACAGATACCGACGTAGAGGCGCTGCTCTTAGAAAACAATCTTATCAAGGAACATCAGCCTCGTTACAACATTTTGCTCAAGGATGATAAGACATATCCCTACATCCGCATCACAAATGAGGAATACCCTCGCATTTTCCCAACACGGCGTGTAGTCCGCGATGGTAGTCTGTATTTCGGACCCTACGCGGACGTTCAGCATATGCATTTTCTCCTGAAAATTATCCGCTCACTGTTTCCAATTCGAAGTTGTTCGCTTCCGTTGAATCAGGAATCAATAGCACAGCGGAAATTCAAAGTATGCCTCGATTATCACATCGGCAAGTGCGAAGGACCATGTGAGGGGCTTGTCACGCGTGAGCACTATCAGCAGCACATCGAACAGGCTATCAGTTTGTTACGAGGGAAAATCCGAACAATCGAACAACAGCTCACCGAGCAAATGAACCGACTTGCAGAGGAACTTAAGTTTGAGCAAGCCGCATCGGTTCGCGATCGTCTGGAAAAGCTCCGCTCCTACGTTGCACGGCAAAAAGTTGTCACACCGGAATTACTCGATCGGGATGTCGTCGGTTTTGCCGAGATCGAAAAGTTTGCGTGCGTCATCGTTCTTACAATTCGCGAAGGAAAATTGATCGGCAAGCATCAATGGATCATTCCATCCAGCCACGAGGATGCGTCCGATATAGTGCGTGCAGTGCTGGAGCGCTGGTATCTCGAATCTGACGACATACCCAGCCAAATTCTCCTACCATTCGAGATTGGTGATCACGCGGATTTTCTGCTTGAATGGTTTGAGCAAGCACACAAGGTGCACGTAGAACTGGCTGTACCCAAAATTGGCGACAAACGCAAACTGGTCAACCTTGCCTGTGCGAATGCTGAATTTCAACTCCGCGATTTCACCTTGCAGCGTGCCAAACGTGAGCATGCAATACCACGCGCTGTTGCTGCCTTGCAGCGTGACCTTCGGTTACCCGTGCCACCGCTTCGCATTGAGTGTTTCGACAACTCCCACCTCCAGGGCAGTGAGTATGTGTCCTCGATGGTTGTCTTTGTCAATGGTAAACCGCACAAGAGCGAATACCGTCGCTATCGCTTGCGGTCAGTCGAAGGAAACGATGACTTTCGTGCCATGGCAGAGGTGGTAAGGCGACGCTATGAGCGCTTGCTCAAAGAAGAGCAATCCCTTCCCGATTTGATTATCGTTGACGGGGGAAAAGGTCAGCTTTCGGCTGCCTACCATGTGCTTGATGAGCTTGGCATCACCGATAAAGTAACGATCATCGCGCTAGCGAAGCGATTGGAAGAAATTTTTGTGCCCGGATCGGCGGAGTCTATTCTCCTTCCGCGAACGTCGAGCAGCTTGCGTTTGCTCCAGCACATCCGCGACGAAGCACACCGCTTTGCGATTGAATACCATCGTTTGCTCCGCACAAAGCGGACTCTGCATTCGGAGCTACTGGAAATCCCGGGAATTGGCAAAGTAACCGCTACCAAATTGCTGAGACAGTTTGGTTCAGTCGCTGCAATCCGCTCAGCATCACGTGAACAACTTGCAGCCATTGTGGGCAAACGAACGGCTGAGAAGATCCATTCCTTTCTCCAAAAGCCCGATGCAACCAGCCACTCACCTATCGAAGAAATCTAATGCCTACACCATTAGAAATTGTGCACCAGCAATTAGTGGAACTGAGCACGGCGCAAAACAACATTCAGTATGCTGTGCCAGCGCTATGGATACCACCTCATAAGCAAGCAGGTACGCGGATACTTCGCAATCCTGCTGCGTACTATGCGGGTGTAATCGGTTCGATTCTAAAAAAAAGCAGCGATCGGCACAACCAACCGCTCGATGAGCGAGACGTCGTTTATTTGACACATATTCGACACACAACTGCATGGGATCATGACGGCAGTGGTATGATGACCTACACCGTCGGTCATGACGGTTGGCGTCAAACGGGTACGTTCATCAAGCTCATTGCGCTGCTGCCATACCTGCAGTGGCTGGGTGTCACCACTCTCCTATTGCTGCCTCCAACAGTACACGGATGCTATCGCAAGAAAGGCACACTTGGCTCGCCGTATGCGCCACGCGATCACTGCTCCATCGAACCAACACTGGCTGAGCCAATTCTTGAGAGTGACGCCGAAACGCAGTTCGCTGCTCTCGTCGAAGCGTGCCACCGTCTAGGGCTTCGAGTTGTTGTCGAATTAGCACTACGTGTTGCATCGCTCGATTGCCCCTTGATTGGGAAGCGTCCGGAGTGGTTCTATTGGGTTCGAGAGGATGTACCCCAGCCACTGGAGCCACCTTCGTTTTCTGCACTTGACATCGCAAAAATTCGGGATGCGGTCGCGCGCCAAGACTATGCATCGTTACCCCAACCATCTGCCGAATATCGCTCTCAGTTTGTAGAGACACCCATACGTGTTGATGTCAGCCCCACTGGATCGTTCGTCGGTGAAACGGCAGATGGGATACGCTGCGTCGTGCCAAGCGCATTTGCCGACTATCCGCCCGACGACAATCAACCGCTATGGTCCGACATCACTTACTTCCGACTCCATACTCATCCTCAGTTCAACTACATTGCCTACGATACCGTCCGCTACTTTCGCAGGGAATTAGACGGCTGGGAAAACAAACCACTCTGGGAGTACATCACATCAATTATACCAGACTGGCAAGAGCGATTTGGCATTGATGGTGTACTGCTTGATATGGGGCACGCATTCCCTAACCTCCTCCACCACGCAATTGTGCAAGAAGCCCGAACTTCAAACCCAGCATTTGTCATGATCGAAGAAAGCTTCGATAGAGCTGATCCAACAGCCATCGCGTTTGATTATGACCTTGTTGTTGGTGATGTCTGGCATTGGACAAGCAGTATCAGTCGCCTCAGGCGCTTTGCGCTCAAGGCAGCACAGACAAACACTGCGAAATATTTTGCCGCGCCCGATACACACAACACACCACGTATAATGTCACGTGGTCGAGCAGCGGCGTATTACGCCTTGGCTGTTTGTTCGCTTTTGCCTGGTGGTGTGCCGTTGATTACAAGTGGAACTGAACTCGGCGAAACTGTACCCATCAACACAGGGCTAGACTTTTCAGCAGATGAGATTGCACAGTACCCTCCCGAGCGACTCCCTCTATTTTCGGGACAGACTCTCCGCTGGGATCGTCCGGACTGGGAGATGTTGAGTTTTCTGCGTGCTATATACGCTTCGAGCGCACACTAATTTCGCAGCACCAAAGGACGACCACGAGGACATGGTTGAGTGAAATTGATTGTTCGCATTTTCCGCAGTGAATACCTCATCGCGATAGCAGCTTTTTTGCTGACAACCTTTGTGTTTTTTCGACCGCACATTCTTGGAAAAGCATACTTCTGGGATGATTTTATCGAGCAAGTTTATCCCAACCGTGTCTATGCTGGACGAGTACTCACAACGGGTGAATTTCCGCACTGGAATCCCTATAGCTTCTGCGGTATGCCGTTCCAAGCAGACGTACAGAGCGCACTCTACTACCCACCATACATGCTTTTTGACCGAATCATCGGTGCGCAATCTCCTAGAGGTGTGTACTGGCTTCAACTGCTCATCATCGGTCATTTTGTGCTGGCGCAATTGAGCATGTACATACTGGCTCGACGGCTGTTGATGACACCACTTGCCAGTGGTATTGCAGCTATTGCCTACACGTTTGCAGCACCGCTTGCACTCCATACGCACCATCCAATGTTCGTCGAGCATTTAGCCTGGTTTCCTTTGCTTGTTGCTTTCATACACACAGCGATTACAACAAGCACCATTGCCTCGATAGGCTGGGGTGGAATAATTGCCGGCACAATGCTGCTTTCGGGTGCACCTCAGCTGAGCCTCTACATACTCACCGTGTGCGTGGTGATGGCTCTGTGGTGGAGTTTTACAACAACATCGCTTTGGTCACAGCGTATTGCTCGATTCGGGAAAGGAATTGCTGTGTTAGTCTTGGCAGTTGGGCTGTACAGCATTCAGTATTTCCCTTCGCGCCAGCTTGCCGCCGAATCGGAACGCGCTCACCTGACCTATGAACAAGCAACCGAGGGGTCGCTCGAACCTGCTGCTCTGCTGACTGCTGTTGTTCCCAAGGCATTCGGCGTTGTGCTTCCTCCTGGAACGTCCAATCCAATGCCATACTTTGGCGCAGAGCAACAGTATTTCTACTGGGATACAGCTTTTTATTTCGGCATCGGGATTGTTTTCCTGGCTGTATGGGCAGCAGTTGTAGGATGGAAAGAAAGTCGTTTGGTCAAGTTACTAGTGGTTTTGTCCGTACTGGCATTGATCTTTGCTCTGGGGTCGAATGGTATCCTCTACCAGCTTGTGTACCGACTGCCCTTGTTCGGTCAAGTCCGTATCCCAGCACGGATGATGTTTGTCGTCGCCTTTGCCGCTTCACTCCTCGCCGGCTTAGGCTGGGACCTGATTCGTCCAGCTTTGCCGAAACGTGCCAAACAATTGCTTGTCGGTATCGCAGCATTGTTGGCGCTCGTCATCGTTGCCGTCGGTAGTGGTATTGCGATATCGGCTCCGGAACGTGTCGCGCACGCAATTCATTCGAGTGCTTGGAGCCAATTGGTTTACCTTCTCCTTGTTTCAACGGCTGCATTTATGAAGCTGCGAGGTTTTGCAGCCGGTTGGGTCGGTGTTGCTGTTGCGGTTATCAGCTTTGTTGATCTACACGCAGCACATGCGGGATTCAGTCAGGGGAAAATCAATCCTGCGACTGAATATCGTACCGCATTCCCTGAGCAGTTGCGCACGATTCTCATCCCACACCTGCCAGACAACGTCTTTCGCGTTTCAATGCGACGACCGGGAATAATTGCTCTCAAGCGGAATCAAGGCTTGGTTGACGGTGTCATGCTCTTCGAAGGGTACAATCAGCTTTTGCTCCGACGACGTCATCCAGCCGTACCATCCCCAGAGAAAGTTGCCGACATGCTCTCTGTTCGATGGGCAATTGACCGCGATAGCAATGGGCAATGGGCTTTTATGCCTCGACCGACTGCATTCCCGATGGCATGGCTTGTGCATTCTGTTCGAATCGTCGAACCCGATCGGGTAGCAGCCACCATGCAGAGCGATTCAACGATAGACTATCGCACAACCGCGGTCATCGAAGAAGAACTGCCGTTTGAGTTGGGCAAGGAGCTCACTCAAAACGATAGCATAACTATAACGCACTACTCCAACGACCGTGTGCATTACAGAGTATCGAGTACATCACCTGCCCTGGCAGTCCTGAGCGAAATTTATTACCCTGCCTGTAGTGCATACATAGATGGAC
>JBBIUD010000105.1:0-5845 GCA_037440485.1 Chlorobiota bacterium | reverse complement strand
CAACGCACTGGCATAATCACGGGCACGTGAGCAAATAGAGCCGACCCTGAACAATGCCAAGCGCTTCGTAGCGATCGCGACGACGATTATACACTGCCGGCAATACATCGTCGCACATACGGCTGTAGGTGTAGGTCGCTTTATCCACACGACGGACAAATAAATTCGTTGGCGTACTATAGGCGAATGTCTTCGATTTCGGACGACGCGCGATGACCAGTGCAGTGCTCAAATCCTGACCGAGCGGGAACCGCTGACCGTCGAGCGCCAGAAAACAATCTACATCGCATCCAATAGCGTAGAGTTCACTTCCATCGGCGGTGAAGGTCAACCGCCCCAGCGGATAACGACCAACACCGTATTCAGTACCGGTGTGAAGCATGTAGTAAGTGTTCTGGCGCACCGCAGCCGCGCCGTACTGCGGCAGATAGGGGTGACAAACCAAAGACCAAATGCTATCATATTGCTGGCTGGGAACAGGTCGTGCGTAGTCATCGCTTACCAGGAGCACTTGCTGCCAGAGTTGCTGATGAACCTGCGCTGCTGCAGCAGTTCCGAACCGATTGACCAACACGTGACTAATGTCGGCATACGGTCCAGCAAGGTCCTCGCTTCCGCGGCGCAGGCGCCATTGCCCTCCAGCACGGTACGCATAGAGCAGTTGCCCATTGTGCCAGAATCCACCGACGCGGAATTCATCGCTACTGACGACCTCGCGACCATCGAGCATCAGACGTTGTTGCGACTCGACTTGCTCGACCCATGCGACGTGGGTGCCGTCGGGTGACACCAAAACGTCACCAACCCGACGGAGCACGGTGTATTGTGCGTTTCCGTGTGCAATAATCTCGACGCTTCCATCCGAGCACGAAATCACAAGAACCGGTGCATTCGGTGCAAATGCAAGGATGCCCGGCGCAAGACACTGGATAGGATATGCAGTGGTGTCAACCAACAGTTGCCAGATTCCGGCACGCTGCACCCATGTTGCCCAGTGCTTTCCATCGGCTGAAATCACCGGTGGCGATACGCGGTCATAGGTCGCTGTGCGATAGCCGTTGATGATGAGGCGTTGTTGACCTGCATACGGTGCAACGATCGCCCACCAGATACCGGTTGAATCGAGCTGAGCAGTGAGCATTTGTTCGCTCCCATCGAGCAGAAGCTCATCGGAACACTGCGCATAGACGGCACGACTGAGCAAACACGCTACCAATGCCAGCACACGCGACCAACTCCTCATCGTCGGATCACCCCCAACTCGGTGATGACTGCATCGAGTGGCACATCATGTTCTTCGATCGGGAAGTCCTCGACAAATTGCAGCGCATAGGCTAAACCGAAGCGGCGCCATGGCACGCTTGCTAAAAAGCGATCGTAGTACCCCTTGCCGTAACCGAGCCGATAAAGTCGGCGATTGAAGGCGACAACGGGAACAAGGACCAACGGACGAATAGCATCAAGCTCGTGTGCTGTCATGGCATCCTGTCCAGCAGGGTACGGAATTCCGTAGGAACCAATTTCCAGCGTTGAATCCTCGGTGTATCGCACATGGTACAATTCGGGGTCGTCATCCCGTACAACAGGCACAATCACACTTTTGCCATCTTTCCATGCTCGTTCAATGATGAAACGGGTATCCACTTCACTGCGGATTGGGAGATACACGTGCACAGCCGATGCAGCGAGATATTCCGGCTGTGCCCAGAGATGTTCGGCAACTGCGAGTGCTGCGTCCTGTTGCTGTGCTGGCGTCAATTTCTCTCGCTCGGCAAGTATCGCCTTTCGGATCTCTGCTTTTGTCATTGCTGCATCCGGAGATTCGTGACGGCAGGCAACATCGCAGCGGTAACAATCATAGCAGCACCGAGCGCTTCGAGTGGTCGGAGCTGTTCTCCCTGCACAGCGATGCCAAGCAGAGTTGCAAATACTGGTTCGAGTGCAAATATGAGGGCAACTCGTGCTGCAGAAATACCCGGCTGCAAGCGCGTTTGCAAGTAGGTTGTGACTACCGACGCCAATACACTTGTGTAGAGCACGGCAATGACCACATCGGTATTCCAACCCACTGCAAATTTGCCAAGGTAATTTTCCGTCGGCGAACCAAGTAAAAAAGCAGCTCCATGGAAAATAATGCCCAGCACAGCAGTCACGCTGCATTGCATGACGACGAGCGCACCCGTACCAATCTTGCCTATCGTTTCGATGCCGGCATAGCTCATGTACCCCATGTAGTACGACCACACAAGCGCGCCACCAAGTGTTGCCCAATCGCCTGCATTGAGGCTTCCAGCTTCGGGACGAGCAAGCAGAGCGATGCCCGCCATTCCGAACAATGCGCCCCACCATTCCCGCGAGGTCGGATGACGCCGCCAAAGACTGAGTTGCAGGAGAGGAACAAAAACTACAAACGTTCCCGTAAAGAGTGCACTCCGCGCGATGGTTGTGTGCTGCAATCCCCACGTTTGCAGAAAGAATCCAATCGCATACGTAACGCCCAGAATAACACCATGCCGCCAGCCATTCGAATACCCAAGCTGAGCGAGCGATTTGCCCCAGATAAGCAGTGCCACAATGCTGGCTACACCAAAGCGAAGCGTCACAAATGCAATCGGATCACACCAGGGCAATGCACGTTTGATCAACAAAAACGTTCCTGCCCACAGGATGGTCACGCCCACTAAGCCAAGCTCAGCGAATCGTCGGCTACGTGCCACGCGCAAACTCCTCAAAAAAGCGAATCACCGCGTTGGTACCGCGGTAAAAATTCGATAAGTGAAAATGCTCGTTCGGCGAATGAGCACCATCGCTATGAAGCCCAAATCCCATCAGCACAACAGGCACCCCGAATTGCTGCACAAACGTTGTAACCACCGGTATAGAGCCACCCTCCCGCTGATACACCGGCACGCGCCCAAAAGTCTGCTCCAAAGCACGCGCCGCTGCTTGCATGGGGTGCGTTGAGCGCTCGATCAAAACCGGCGCAGCGCCGTGGAGTGTCTCAACCTCAACACGTACGCCTGCAGGAGCACACTGCCGGAGGTAATCTCCGACTATCGTAGCAATTCGATCGGGCTGCTGATCGGGGACTAACCGCATCGAAATTTTTGCATGCGCTGTTGCGGGCAATACAGTCTTCGCACCAGCACCGGTAAATCCACTCCAGATACCATTGACATCCAGCGTCGGGCGCGCTCCGATCCTCTCCAGGACGCTATAGCCTTCTTCACCGCCAAGCGCCGCAACACCAAGCTCCCGACGGTATGCGTCCTCGTCGAACGGCAGTGCTGCAAACAAACCGCGCTCTTGGTCGGTCAGCGGAAGGACATCATCGTAAAATCCTGGCACAGCAACCCGACCACGATCATCGTGCAACGCAGCAACCATTTTCGCCAAGGCATTGGCTGGATTGACGACCGATCCGCCGAATGAGCCGCTGTGCAAATCACGGTTGGGTCCAGTGACATGAACCTCAAGGTATGCTAAACCGCGCAGCCCGTACACCAGCGATGGAATATTGGGTGCAAACATTGCCGTATCACACACCAGCACCGCATCGCATGCTAATCGCTGATGGTTTGCGCGCAAGAATGTATCCAGGTGTAGTGAGCCAATTTCTTCTTCCCCCTCGATGATGAGCTTGATGTTGCACGGAAGCGTACCAACCGTCCGAAGCCACGATTCAATCGCACTGATGACTAAAAAGACCTGACCTTTATCGTCGGTAGCACCGCGAGCAAAAATTTTACCGTCCTCAATTCGCGGCTCAAATGGTGGTGATTTCCACTGGTCGAGCGGATCAACGGGTTGAACATCGTAGTGACCGTAGAATAGCAACGTTGGTCCATCAGCACCGAGCCACTCAGCATACACGATCGGATGACCACCCGTCGGGACACATTCAACCCGCTCAATTCCGATCGAGCCGAGATACTCGGTTAGCCATGCAGCAGTGCGTTCGACATCACTCCGATGCTGCAGAAACTCTACTAAGTGCTCTACAAACCGCTCCTGCGAGGATGCGGCATAGTCAAGTGGGTTCACGCAGGTTGCAACGATACATTCGACACACGGCAAAAATACCGGCGAACCTGCTCAGCGCTTAGTGCGGCTCTTGTGGTGTCGTGGTGGTGCCTCTGATTCCGAGATTCATATGCGATGGCTCCCCAATTTGCGCAAGGAAGTAACGCACATCATCGGCTTTGAGAACATTACCTGTGGCTTCGTATGCTTCGATGAGTGTCGCACACATGAGCACCATAAAATGCAGCCGGCCTCGTTCCTCCGGGAGCTGAAGCCAGGCTCGCTGTTGGTAGGGGCGTTCCAGTAGTGCAATTGCTCGCGCGGGTTTTTGCTGGTCCAGTGCACGCGCAGCGTCTATCAAAAGCCGATGCAGCCGTGCTTGGTAGGATTCCACCCGAAACGTTGGCTTGCGTGGCATTACTCGACGCATTCGGAGTGCTTTATCGAGCTTTTTCCCAAGAGCAACGACCTTCGCTGGTGACGATAGATCGAACTGCTGCGGTTGGTGCCGACGTGGACACAGCTTGATGCTCACATCGCGTTCGCTGCGAGGGAATCCTTTTGAGCGAAGCGTTGCAAGAATCATTTGTGCAACATCATAGCGCAGATTCGTTTCAGCGATTGCTAATGCTGCACGGAGCGTCAGTGCATCGAGTGCACCATCGGTGCGCGGGAAGTGTTTGAGAATCATTTGCCGAATAAACTGCGCTTGGTTATAGCACCGTTGGTGGTCGCCAATACCAAAGGCTTTGCGTGTCCGGAGCACGTGAAGCGCTGTCGCTGCAGACCCTCGAAAGCCGAGCAGTTCGAAAATTCCCATCGCTTGCGAGAAACCGACCTCGACGTAGTAGTCAATCGAACCGACACCGGTCATTTCGGCGAGTTTGCGCAAGTATGCTTGCCGTCCCTTGCGCGCGCGGTAGTTGGCGATGATGTTGAGCGACGACGAGCTAAATCCCGCATCCGCATAGGTACCGCGAGGGACACTAAGAATCTCGATTTTCCCTTGATCGAGCCAGATACGGAGAACATGGTTGGCATCAGCATGCGCCTGTTTGACGCCTAACCGTGAATCTATCCCACTGATGGCAATTGTCACCGATCGTCCCCAGAAACGCTCAGCATCGCCAGCATCATCTCCGATGATTGTATCCGGTCGGGATGTTGCGCGTGTGGCTTTGGCGTTGTGCTGCGATGTCGCGCCCGCAGCAACGCAGACAAACACCAGCGCACAAAAAATGGCGAGCCCACGCCCGAATCCTAATGCTCGTGCTGCTTTGCTTGATTCCACCACGCGTCCATTTGTTCTATGGTACATCTGCCAAGCGGTACACCCTGCTGGCGTGCCTGCTGTTCAATGTAGCGGAAGCGACGCTGGAACTTATCGTTGGCCTGCTGTAGTGCGGTCTCTGCAACCAACCCAGCATGCCGTGCTGCATTGACCAGTGCAAAGAGGAGATCGCCGAACTCTTCTGCCAGCGTAGGCGAACCTGTGGCGGCAGCATGGCGCAGTTCCGCAATTTCTTCGTTGACTTTTTCCCAGACGTCCTGGCTTGACTTCCAGTCGAAGCCAACGTGCGCAACTTTTTCCTGCATGCGTTGTGCTCGCAGCAGAGCTGGCAAGTGACGCGGTACTCCATCGAGAATCGAGTCGCGTCCTTCCTGGAGTTTGAGTTGCTCCCAGTTTTGCATGACTTGCTCTGGTTCGGTCGCAGTGACATCCCCGAACACATGCGGATGCCGGCGGACGAGCTTGGCTGCTACATACTCGATAACATCGGTGAGAGTAAAAGCGCCTCGCTCCTGGGCAATCACCGAATGC
>JBBIUD010000104.1:0-5851 GCA_037440485.1 Chlorobiota bacterium | reverse complement strand
TGCACTGGATGTTCCATTCCATGGTTAGCCTCGATGCAACCAAAATGCCCTTCCGAATCAGCCATTGAAATGACCGAGCTTGTTTTACCGAACGATACCAACTACCTGGGTAACTTGCTCGGTGGTCGTCTGATGCACTGGGTTGATATTGCCGCGGCACTGGCGGCAATGAAGCATAGCGGACGGGTCTGTGTGACGGCGTCGGTTGATAGCATCAGCTTTTTCGAGCCGATCAAACTCGGACATGTTGTGCGCATTTATGCAACGGTCAATCGCGCTTTTCGTACCTCGATGGAAGTTGGTGTCAAAGTTCTTCGCGAAGATCCCATCAACGGGTCAACGGCGCACGTTGCAACAGCATATTTGACCTTTGTTGCCATTGACCAGTACGGTAAACCACTGGTTGTACCACCGATTGAACCACGCACACCCGAAGAGCAGCGCCGATACGAAGCAGCCGAGATTCGCCGCCGTCAACGGCTCGAACAGCGCGAACTGCTGCGTAAGCGGCACGAGGAAGTGCAGAGCCAACAGCGTTCCAGTGCATGTTGAACCCAGCCACCGAAACGATGACACTATCAGCACGCGAACAATTCCGCATTCTCTCTGATGGCGTCGCCGAGATTTTACCCGAAGATGAATTCCGTGCCAAGCTCGAGCGTTCCGTGCAAACGGGTACACCGCTGCGTGTCAAACTTGGTTGTGATCCATCGCGTCCAGACCTGCACATTGGGCATGCTGTTGTGCTGGAAAAGCTGAGACAGTTCCAGGAGCTTGGTCATACGGTGATCTTCATCATCGGTGATTTTACGGCGATGATCGGCGATCCAAGTGGTCGTTCCAAAACACGACCGGCACTGACGCTGGATGAAACGCAACAGAACGCGCAGACCTATCTCGACCAAGTAGGTATCGTGCTCGATGTGTCGCGCGCAGAGATCCGCCATAACTCCGAATGGCTTGCACGGCTGACGTTTTCCGATGTCATTCGACTGGCATCACAGGTGACGGTCTCGCAGATGCTCGAGCGCGATGACTTCCACGACCGTTTTGAGTGTGAACAACCCATCGCGCTGCATGAATTTCTCTATCCGCTGGCGCAGGGTCTCGATTCAGTGCAGGTACGTGCTGATGTCGAGATTGGTGGGACCGACCAGCGTTTCAATTTTTTGCTCGCACGAGAACTCCAAAAGCATGCCGGACAGGAACCACAAGCGATCGTGCTACTCCCGCTTTTGGAAGGGACCGATGGTGTACACAAAATGAGTAAGTCTCTAGGCAACTACATTGCGCTGCTCGATTCACCGCGCGAGATGTTCGGGAAGGTCATGTCGATCCCCGATGAGTTGATCGTGCGGTACTATCGGTACGCAACGTTTGCCTCCGCCGAGCAAGCGCAGCAGATGGAAGAGCAATTACGCCAGGGCGTGCTCCATCCGCGCGATGCGAAAGCGCTGGTTGCTGAGCGCCTTGTCGCGCGGTATCACGGCGAACACGCCGCGCAGCTTGCTCGGGAGGAGTTCGACCGTATGTTCCGGCACAAACAATTGCCCGAGGAAATCGAAACAGTCGAGCTTTCGCTTTCACCGCCAGTAGCACTGGTGGATGTTATCGTTGCGGCAGGACTGGCACCATCAAAAAGCGAAGCGCGACGATTGCTTGCTCAAGGCGGCGTGTCGGTTGATGGCAACCGTATCACCGAGATCGGTTCACGCATCGAGACGGGCGGGGAGTACATCATCAAGGTTGGCAAACGTCGCTTTGCTCGCGTCAGGTTTGGCACGAGCTAAGTGTATTGACGACGACGGCTGGTTTATTTCCCCAGTAAGCTCCGTGCGATGACCATTCGCTGAACTTCGCTGGTTCCTTCACCGATGGTCAATAGCTTTGAGTCGCGCCAGTACTTTTCGACGGGATATTCCTTGATGTAGCCATAGCCGCCATGGATTTGAATAGCATCTTCGGCAGTGCGAACGGCAACCTCGCTGGCATAGAGCTTTGCTTGTGATGCTTCGCGGCGAAATGGTTTACCCTGGTCGCGAAGCCAGGCGGCGCGGTAGGTCAGAAGACGTGCTGCCTCGATTTCCATACTCATGCGAGCCAGCTTCATCGAAATGCCCTGGTGCTCAACGATGGGCTTGCCGAATTGTACGCGCTCTTGTGCGTATCGCATAGCTGCTTCGAATGCACCCTGCGCCAGCCCTACCGACAGTGCTGCAATCGTTATTCGTCCGCCGTCGAGAATGGCGAGTGCTTGTTGGAATCCCTCGCCCTCTTGACCGAGACGGTTGGATGCAGGGACACGCACATCATCGAAAACCAGCGAGGCTGTATCGCTGCACCGCATACCGACCTTGTTTTCTTTTTTCGTGGCGTAAAAGCCTGGCATGGATTTATCCAGCACAAATGCGCTGATGCCTTTTTTCCCTTTGCTCGGATCGGTCAGTGCCATGACAACGGCGATTGTGCCAACATTGCCGTGGGTGATAAAATTTTTGCTACCGCGGAGAATGTAGCTATCGCCGTCACGGATGGCAACTGTTTGCATTGCTCCGGCATCGGAGCCGGAGCCGGGTTCGGTCAGTCCCCACGCGCCGAGTGTTTCGCCCTGCGCAAGAGGACGGACGTACTTTTCTCGCAGGTCCTCGCTTCCAAAGCGATAGATGTGGTACGTGCACAATCCATTATGCGCCGCGACACCCAGCGCAACAGCAGGACAAACACGCGCGATTTCTTCAACGATGATTGCACACTCGAGCGCACCCAAGCCAGCGCCACCCAATTCGGGTGGGATCAGAATACCGAGAAAGCCAATATCGGCGAGCTTCCGGAATATGTCGTGGGGGAACTCTTGCGTTTCGTCGAGACGGGCAACGTGCGGACGAATTTCTGCTTCTGCAAAGTCGCGCGCCAGTTGCCGAATCTGCTCTTGTTCGGGGCTAAGTGCAAACGATACAGTTGATGTCATAGCGTCGAGCATTGCACACACGTTGGGGTGAAGTTCTACAGACAGCACAACACCGGTGACGGCGTGTGCAGTTTCAAACTCAGCAAAGTTACAATCCGAGTGCCTGCATGAAGTTTTTTCTCGAATTGCCGATAACTACGACCGACACCATTCTTTCATCCAGCGATGCGATTAGACGTGGATAGTTATCTGGCGCAATTGCCCGAACAGGAGCGCTATGCGATGCTCGAACAGCTTTGGCTGTGGGGCAGCAGTGCTGCCGTTGCGGGAGCTGTTCTGATTGCCCGCGCTCTCTGGCAGTTGCTGATGCCGTAGAGCAACGGCTCAGGTTTGCCTGTTGTGTAGATTCGCACCGCAAATGGTTGTTGAATCTACACGGAGTCCTCAAATGGTGGCGCGACGTATCGCCAGTGTCTGCTTTGTGTGTGTGGTGATGATCGGCTGTGGCAAGAAAGCCGAGCCTGTCCCCATCGAAGGGTGGGAACGCTACACCGATCCAATACGGAATTTTTCGATTGAGTATCCTGCTAACTGGTCGCATCGCTCCATTCCAGGCGAACATTTTTATGCCATCTCGATCGCGGGAGCCGAACAACGCTTCGTCGAGTACGGCGATGGTCCGTCGGCGGCAAAGCTCGAAATGCGCGTGATCAAAACAATAACACCGCTTGAGCAATTCATCAAGGAGGACAAAGTCTTTGCCGATGAAGCGTACACCCAAGTGCAAACGTCGCTCGATAGTGTACCAGCAATCAAGCTTTCCTATCAGTTTGAAGCGTCGGATGGGAAATTCAAAGGCTTCAAGGTTTATGCAGCCAAGGATAGCTTCATCACAACCGTTGAATTTGCTGCATTCGGTGGTACCTACGATGCGTACACTGCTGCGATCGAGCGAATACTGAAATCTGTTACTCTACCGCGTGTGCAAGCAGTACCGCGTGTCGATACAACACCCAAAGGTCCGGAGCCACCTTCGGCAACATTTGTGCGAGCACAAGGGAGTGGCTATAGCCTCGAAATACCGGACAATTTCCGGGTCAAAGGGATCACTGCACAGGGCGCATTGGGTGGGTCCGAGTATCTTGGCAGTCGGCTCGATTGCACGATACGGATTGATGTCCTCGATGCGTCGAAGCAATCAAAGCTGGATAAAATCGCCAACGACAACCGTGCAGCATTCGGCGGAGGAGCACCGCAAAAAACAAAGCTTGGCGGTGTCGAGGCGGTTGTTTTCTCGTACTCGCCGCAGAGAGGTATTCAACGTCAGGTGTACTTAGCCGTCAAGGACAATAAACTTTACCGCATCTTCTTGACCTGGAATAGGCAGGAAGAGGCAACCTATAAGCCAGTGTTCGACCGTGCGGTTGCGTCGTTCAAATTTGAGTAGCTGTTTCTACCATCGAAACATCACGCCAGCGAAGATGCGAATGTCGTTGGAATTGAGCGTTCCCAATCTGCGATTGAATGCTTCGAGAGTGGACATATCCGAGATAGGGAAGGTGTAGCGTGCATCGGCAACCAAACTGAGAAAGCCAAGTGGTATTTCCAGTCCAACGCCGATGTCGGCTGCTGCAACGGTGGTATTGGCTTTGGGCTTGACATCGAGCGGCAACGAGCTATTCAAGCCTGTTGTATCGGTCCGTAGCGAGGTCGTTGCCGATAGCTGAATGCGCACATTCGGTCCTGCAAAGATGTAACCACGGATGCCGCTGGTACCCGTTGAAATCTTGAGCAGAATGGGTATTTCGATTGAGGTGATTTGATGCTCAAATTGCAGCGTTTGCGGCATGGATGGTGGTAACGAATCTGATGCGTACTGTGCCAGAACGCTTCGGGCTATATCGGTTGTTGTTGTGCGAATGCTGTAGGTTGGCTCCACCTGCAGCGCAATGACCCCAGCCAATGGAAATTCCTGCACCGCGGCAATGGTGAAATTGGCAAGGTCCTCGGTCGTTAGCTTTGCCGAAGAATCCGCAGTGTACTTCCAGGTTGGCAGCGTTGCACCAAGCTTGATACCCGATGCTTGTGCCCAAAGGGTTACAGGCAAAAGTGCACAAAAAAGTAACATCTTGGACAGCATAAAGGCAACCTTTTAACTGTTGAACAATTTTTGTCCAAAATACGGCAATAAAATGCACACATAGCCGTTTACAACGCATGCTTCTGCATAATGCCTACATTGTCCGTGCTGTATTCCCGGAATTTCCTCGACGACGCCCGCCGATTGTAACTCAGATGGCAGAAGTAGAATAAGTACCAGTTGTTTTTTCGAGGACCCCAAAGTGAGTCTTCAACCATATCGCATGGATGCCAGCGATGAGCAATTCATCGCAGCGCCGCCGCATCGCGTCTGGCAGCTTTTGCGACACATTTCGCGGTGGCAGCAATGGAATTCGATTGTACGGGTGCTGAGCGCACGTCCGGCAATGAACCCAATCCGCTTTTGCTGGAAAGCCAGCGGTATCCGCTTCCAGAGCGAGATAACCGCCGAACGCCCGACTCGGACACTTCAGTGGAAGAGCGTTGCTCGCGGAATTGTTGCCCAGCGCTCGTGGATGCTGTTGCCCGAAGGGACAGGTACCCGTGTGATCACGCATGTGGACGCCGAAGGCATCACACTGAGTATTCGTCCGGAGTCGTCGCGTCGCTTACTGCGACTGCGGACGCGGCAGATGCTCAACGCTCTGCGCCGAGCAGCAGAATCTCAAGAGCACGTCGCCTCAGTAAACTAAGCGTTCGGCTAAACTTCCTCGCCGTGGAGTACTGCCTGGTATTCCTGCACGAGCTTTTGTTGCACGTGTGGAGGAACCGGCTGGTATTCGGCGAACTCAGCGGTATAGACAGCCCGTCCCTGAGTCATCGAGCGTAGTGCCGTCGAGTAGC
>JBBIUD010000103.1:0-5888 GCA_037440485.1 Chlorobiota bacterium | reverse complement strand
GTATCGGGCGATTGCTCACGCAGTGCACAAGAGAAAGTAGAACGTTCTCTGCCATTGACGTACAGCAGAAATTCTGCATTGTAGAGTATCTATTGCAGAATACCATTCGAGTGTGTAAGTTTGTGGCGGAGGAACAACGCGCCGAATGCACGCCTGTGATGGGTGGTAGCAGGTGTGCATAAACAACCGCCAGTAAACGTGGTTGATGTTTCATTTTTTCATTGATGGTACCATGGAACGTTTCGTGCATCTTGCTCTCGTGATGAGCATTGCATCGGCATTGGCTCTGCATGCCCAGAGCATTACCAACTACGCCTTCAGCTATTCGACCGGCACTTACACATCCCTCAACGGTCAGAGTGGAACGCAAACGGCAACGCTTGCTAGCGGCAGCACCGATGATGGCTACTATAGCCAAGTTCCGATCGGGTTTGAATTCGTGTACATGGGGCAGATTTACACGACAGTTTCTGCCTCGACGAACGGATGGATGACCTTAGGGCAAAACGCATCTTCTTCACTGAGTAACAATCTTACCAGCGGAACACCGCGACCGGTCATTGCGCCGCTGTGGGATGATCTTCATATGGGTTCAGGTGCTGTGCTCTATCGGACCGATGGTAATGCTCCCAACCGTGTGTTCACCATTGAGTGGTACAACGTCCGATGGTACTATTCTGTAAGCACACCGACCATTTCATTCCAGGTCAAACTCTACGAAGGAACCGGTGTCGTCCAATTCATCTACCAGCAGGAATCAGGTTCTCTGTCCGGAAGCGAAAGTGCTTCAATCGGGATTACGGCATCGAATACCGGTAGTGGCAATTTCCTTTCGGTCAATACAACGTTCGACGCTGTCAGTTCGACAACCGAGACGACCTCGATCAATACTCGTCCGGCAACAGGCTATACGATGACGTTTACTCCTCCAACAACCACCCCGGCAGCACCATCGAACTTGACCTTTACCAATGTTCTCCCCGGACAGATGACGCTCAACTGGCAGGATAACTCCAACAACGAAGTTGGTTTTCTCATCATGCGGTCAACCGATGGAACCAACTACACGACGGTCGTCTTTACTGCAGCCAATCAAACAAGCTACACAGCAACTGGTCTAACACCGAGCACGACTTACTACTGGCGAGTATATGCCGTGAACGAAGGAAGGATCAGTACACCCGTGAGCGGCACGCAGGCGACCTCGGGACCACTTCTTTGCGGTACGCGCCAGATACCTTCGACAAACTATCCGAGCATCAAAGCTGCCATTGATAGTGTGTACTCGCTGGGACTGGCGTGTTCGGTTGTGTTTGAGTTACTATCGAGCTATAACAGTGCAAACGAGCCAGCATTCCCGCTGATCTTCAATGGCGTTATACCAGGCGCATCGAGTAGCAATACCGTCACGTTCCGTCCTGCGTCGGGTGTGTCGAGCGTCGTTATTGGAGCCAATAGCTCGACGGCTGTGCTGGACTTGAACGGTGTCAGTTGGGTCGTCTTCGATGGACGCCCCGGCGGTACAGGGACAGCCCAGGCATTGACAATTGCCAATGTCAGTACCAGTGCCACTATTGGCACCGTGCGGATGTACAATGGCGCAACCAATAACACCTTCCGCTATTGCCGAATTCTCGGGGCATCGTCGAGCACTGCGGCGGGGACGGTGTATTTTGGTTCCCCGAATACGACGACTGGAATCGGTAATCGCAAGAACACGGTTGAGTACTGTAACATTGGTGATACGCTGACAGCAAGCCAACCAGCAATCGCGGTGTATGCAGTTGGAAGTACAACCGTCCTTAGCGACAGTAACGCTATCAGCAATTGTAACATCTACAACTATTTCCATGCATCCTCGAACCACTACGGAATCTTCGGCTCAACAGGGTACACGCGGTGGATCATCACGGGGAATAGCTTCTACCAAACAACGACCCGCACATTTACCGGTAGTGCGACAATGTACCACATATACCTTGTTGGCTCAACGTACAGTGGGGGCACACAATAGCCAATAACTACATTGGAGGAACGCAGCCGGCTGCTGGTGGCTCACAGATGCAGTATAACATCAGCTCGACGACACTAACGCCACAGATGTATGGCATCTATTGCTCGCTGGTGACCTCATCGTTCGATACGACCCGAATCACAGGAAATATACTCACAAACTTCTACTTCCGCACGGCAAGTACTTCGACCGTTGCGGTCAATGGGATATATGCTTTTGGAGGAAACTTGCTGATTGAGAACAACACAATCGGCAGTGGGACAGCAACGAATGCGATAACACTACAGAGCACAACCACAACTACTCCGCCAACATTCAATGGAATTTATGCCTACCCATCGAGTATACAGGGCTTTAGCATTACGATTTCGGGCAATACAATCGGCGGCATCACGATGAACGCTGAAAACACCGCATCGGGGTGGAATTTCGTTGGCATCTTCCTGGCTTCGACCATTGGTGCAGAGTCGTACGTGACCAACAACGTGGTTGGGAGCACGACCACGACCAATAGCATCAACGCCGCAACCTCAGCGACGGGCAACCAGCAATTGACCGGCATCAGCATATCGGCAGCATCGAGTCATGTGCGAACAATTGTTTCTGGCAATACGGTTGCCAATCTCAACAACAACGGTACTTCCTCTACCTCTGGTGCGCAGTTTATTCGCGGGATTTTGATCAATTCTGGTATTGTAACGGTCGAAAACAACACCGTCCGGAACTTGACGACGACGACGCTGAATTCGAGCACATCGTTTCCATCCATGGCACTGACCGGGATAGCTGTCAATTCGACGACACAGCCCTTGAGTGGGCTTAGCGGGCACGTCGTGCGGGGCAATACGGTGCACAGCCTGCTGAGCACGAACACAGCGACGGTAACCGCATCGCACTGGGTCTTAGGGATGGGGATCAATTCGAGCACATCGGGAGGGATTGTGGTCGTCGAGCGGAATTCTATTCATTCCTTGTCACTGGCGGCAACACCATCAACAACATCGGTCGCAGTTCTTGGTACGGGTATGTTGATTTTCGGTGGTCCGACAACTATTCGCAACAACATGATTCGGCTGGGATTCGATCCCAATGGCAATGCGGTGACAGGGCGGGTGAGCTTCTATGGCTTGTACAAGAACAATTCGACGCCGACCGGTATTTACCACAACAGTATTTACATTGGTGGAAGCGTTGCCTCGGGTGCCGGTACGGTGCTCTATTCGCTTGGTTTATTCCGCAACGCCACCTCGACCGATGAAATTCGGAACAATATTGTCCAGGTCAACCGCACCACCTCCAGCGGTACAGGGTATCACGTGGGGGTTGTCGTCGGCACAACAACAACGCTTGCACTGGACAACAACCTTTATTATGTACCCGGAACAGGCGGATTTGTCGGTGGTATCGGGACCTCAACGATCACGCTCTACCAAACCCTTGCAGCCTGGCGCTCGGCTTCGGGCATGGATGCTTCGACAGGCTACGGTGATGCCAATTTTGTCAATCCCAACGGGAGCGCAACGACAGGTGACCTGCATATTTCTACCACTGGTTCAACTCCCGTTGAGAGCAACGGCGCTCCGATTCTCTACGGACCAGCGATCACCGAGGACTTCGATGGGCAGACACGTTCCTCGCTGACACCGATTGACATTGGTGCGGATGCAGGTAACTTTACAACGAACGACATTGTGCCACCGGTGATTCAGTTTACTCCGCTGGGTAATGGAACAGCAACCTCGACTCGAACGGTGCCGAACATTGTGATCCTCGATGGTGGAAGCGGTGTCAACACGACGACGGGCACACGCCCGCGGCTCTACTACAAAAAGTCAACCGAAGCTAACCAATACGTCGGCAATACCAGCACCGATAACGGTTGGAAATGGGTGGAAGCATCCAACACCAGTTCGCCATTTACCTTTGTGATTGACTACTCGCTCTTGACCTCTGCGCTGAGCACGGGCGATGTTATCCAGTACTTTTTCGTTGCCCAAGATTTAGCAGCAACGCCCAATGTTGCCGTCGGTGGTGCAGTTTTGACAACACAACCGAGCAGCGTTGCGCTGACTAATGCAAACTTCCCCGCGACGCCATTCTATTCGTACACCATTGCTGGCAGTGTCAGCGGTACAATCCAGGTTGGTCCATCGCAGACGTTTACGTCGCTGACCAATACCGGCGGCGTCTTTGAGTACATCAATAGTCGCGTGGTGACCGGCGACATTACAATTTTGGTGACTGGTGATCTGACCAACGAAACTGGTACGATTGCACTCAACGCCATGCAGGAAGAAGGCGCCGGTGCTGGAACGTACACCATCACCATTCGCCCAGCGACGGGTGTAACGGCAACAATCAGCGGAACCAATAGCAGTGGTGGTTTGCTCCGATTCAATAGTGCGCAACGCGTGATCATTGACGGACGCCGTCCGGGCGATGCAACCGGGCGTAACCTGACCATTGTCAACAATGCAACCAGTGGATCAATCGCGGCGATTCACTTCATCGGACAAACGTCGTTTAGCATTCTGCCTGGCTGCCAGCGCGATACCGTCCGCTATTGCAACATCAAAACGGGACTCAACACTAACTCTGGTAGCTACGGAATATTTGTCGGGGGGACCAGTGTTGGCTCGGCTGGGTATGGAAATAGCTCCATCGTGCTTTCAGATAACCAGGTGACGACGACCTACTACGGGATTCGTATCCTTGGGCTAACAGGATTTCCCAACGACAGCATCACCATTGCACGAAACATCATCGGTGGCAACGATGCATCGTACGGAAGCAGTGATTCGATCAAGTACCGCGCGATCATGGCAAGCTGGGCAAATAACCTCATCATTCGAGAGAATGCGATTCTCAACGTCTCGCCCGCAACGTCGAGTGGTGCAGGAATCTTTCTGGATAACTCCAGTGGCGCACGTATCGCCAACAATACAATTGATGGCGTGCTTGGCTATTGCTCCTCCTGCTATAATGTGTATGGTATTGGATTATCCACGGGGGTAGCGAATGCTACGGTGGCTGGCAACCGGATCAATCGCATCCATTACACATCAGGCGGTAACTGGTGGGCGTATGGGCTCGACATTAGTACCAGTGGAGGCAATGCGAACATCCTGGTTGCGAACAACATGATTTCCAATATTGCTCACGACTACGGTATGAGCACAACGTGGAGTACGTACGGCATTCGCATAACCTCGACCGGGAATGTCCGCGTGTATCACAACACCGTCTTTTTGCGGGGTACGTACTTTGCTCCATCGTCTGGCTCGGCGCAGAGTGCAGCGTTGCTGGTCAATACCTCAACAGCGAACATTGATGTTCGCAACAATCTACTCGTCAATCGCATGTACGGTGCGAGCGGTTCAAAGTCCTATGCGCTCTACGTCGCCACCAACCCCAGTACCATACCGTTTAGTGCTCTCGACTACAACAACTACGACATCTCCGGCACCAGCCAAGGGGTGCTCGCCTATGCGAACGGGACTGACCAGACAACGCTGACAGCGCTCCGCGCAGCGATCGGACGTGATCAGAATTCGCAAACAGTGTCGGTCAGTTTTGTTGATACCACGCTCAGCGCTAACGCACACCTTGACCGGCAGTATGCAACGCTGCTGGGCACTTCTGCCATTGGTTCGACAATTACCACCGACTACGATGGTGAGCCGCGCGGTCGCTTCACCATTGGCGCGGACGAAGTGACAATCAATGTCACCATCACGCAGCAACCGCAGAACACCGTTGTTTGTCAGAACGGGACACTCACCCTATCGGTAGCAGCAACGGCTGCCTACAATGATGGCATCAGCGGTCGGCAGGCGCCCGTGCTCACCTATCAGTGGTACAAAGGGAGCACTCC
>JBBIUD010000102.1:0-5922 GCA_037440485.1 Chlorobiota bacterium | reverse complement strand
CAGCGCACACTGGCAGCGAGTCGTCCCAGCATTGAACAGATCGCATTGCGCGTGGGGGATGCATACCCTGACCTCCGCGATCGCATGCTCAATGCTCTCCAGCTTGTTGCACCGGAAAAGCAGGTCGTTGGCTCGATTGAGTTAGCGCAGGCTGCATTTGCTGAAGTTGAGCACGCCGTTGCCGGGCGCTCCTTCGATGTAATCATTGATCCGGATCATCGCCGTCGCATTCTGCTGCTGGTGTTGGCGATCGGTGTATCGCTGGGGCTGATTGTCGCCGTTGCACCCATGCGCGATGCGGCGTATCGCATTCTGCACTGGAAAGAACCCTTTCTCCCACCACCGCCATTTTCGCTCCGCGTCGAACCAATTCAAGCCGATGTGCTGCGGAATACACCAGCGCGGGTAACCGTCACCGTCAATGGTGTTGTGCCGGCTGAGGTGAAGCTCTACGTCCGTGAACAGATTGATGCAGTGCAGCCGACCACGACAATCGAACAGGAGCATTTCGATGTGTATCCGCTGCGGCAGGAAGCTCCCAATCGCTTCGCGTTCGATTTTGGCGTGCTCAAAAGCAGTGTCGAGTTCTTTGCTGCGGCACCGTGGTACGACCAGCAAGTACGCTCCAATCTCGGACGCATTGTCGTTAGTGACTACCCCATGGTTCGTTCCTTCCAGCTCCGGGTAGAGCAGCCACGTTACAGTCAGCGCTCGCCGCTGCTCTACGATGAAACCGGTGCTGACGTTGTTGCGTTGCGTGGGTCGCGAGCAACTCTGCGGTTGAACGCCAACAAAGACATCGCCAGTGCACAGATCCTGATGGTTCCGCTGGGCGATAGCTCGGCGACTGCGGACACGCTTCGGATTGGTCTTCGCACCAGTGGATCGCGTGCGGAGGGCAGCTTTGTTCTGCAACGAAGCGGGATTTGGTGGATTGTTCTCCGCGACGAGCAAGGACGCACCACACCCGATCCGATTCGCTATACACTCAGGGTGGAACAGGATGCTTGGCCAACGATTGCACTGCTCGAGCCGCGCAGCGATGCAACGGTCGGACGCGATGCCCTACTTCCAATCCGCGTCAGTATCGCCGACGACTACGGCTTTACACGGCTGGTGATCAAAAGCCGGCTGGTAGAGTCTCGCTATGCGGCTGCCGAAACGCAGTGGCGCACAACAGACATTCCGCTCCCGTCGCTGAGCAGTACTGCTCTGGAAGTGCCCTATACCTGGAACCTGAATTTGCTCGGTATATCGCCACAGGACAAGTACGAGTTTTATCTGGAGGTCTTCGATAACGACGTCGTCTCTGGACCCAAAAGCGCCCGTACAGCGACGCTCCAGGTGCGCCTTCCGTCGCTGGAGGAGGTCTTCCGGCAGGCGCAACAGGCGCAACGCTCAACCGAACGCCAGTTGGAGGAAGTCAAGCGTAAAGCCGAAGAACTGGCACGTTCAATGGACGAGCTTCAGCGCGAGCTGCTCAAGCAGCAGCAACAGCCCTCCTGGCAGAGCGAAAAATCGCTCGAGAATGCGCTCCGTCAGCAGGAACAGCTCCAGCAGAAACTCCAGCAAGCCCAGCAGCAGTTGGAGGAGATGACAAAGCTGCTCAACGAGAATCGTGCTCTCTCACCGGAGACGCTCCAGAAATACATGGAACTGCAAAAGCTCATGCAGGAGATCAACTCCGATGAGCTGCGGCGCGCCATCGAAGAAATGCAGCGTGCACTCAAGCAGCTAAGCCCGCAAGACATCGAGCGCGCCATGCGCAATTTTCGCTTCGATGAAGAGCAATTCCGCAAAAACGTCGAGCGCGCCATAGAGCTGCTCAAGCGCATCCAAGCGCAGCAAAAAATGGACGAGCTTCAGCGCCGCGCCGAGCAACTCGAGCAGCAACAGCGCCAGTTAGAGCAACAAGCTGCCAACACCAATCCCAACGATGAACGGGCGCGCCAGGAGCTTGCCCAGCGGCAACAGCAGCTCGCCGAGGAACAGAAACAGCTTCAGCAAGAATTTCGCCAGCTCCAGCAGCTTGCCGAGCAGGCGCGCATAGACCAACGCAAAAACGTCCAGGAGCAATTGCGTCAGGCTGGTGAGCAACTCGAGCAGGAACAGTCCGAACGTTCGATGGAACAGAGCGAGCAGTCGCTTCAAAAAGGCGACTTCGACCGCGCCCGCCAATCCATGCAGAAGTCCGCTGACCGAATGAAGCGGTTTGCCGAAGCGATGAAACGAGCCCGCCAAGAAATGCGCAAAAACGAGATGCGCCAGATAGCCCGCCAGATGCAGCAAGCATTCCAGGACTTAGCCGAGCTGTCCAAGGAGCAGGAGCAACTGTCGGAGCAAACCCAGCAGCTCGATCCCAATTCCGCGATGATGAACCGCGCCATGCAGCGCCAGCAGCAACTGCGCGAGCAATTGATGAACCTGGCGCGGCGATTGGATGCGCTGTCGCGACAAACGCCCGCGCTGACGCCCGACATGGCACGCCAGCTTGGACAAGCGCTCCGCAAAATGCAAGAAGCACAATCATCCTTGGAACAGCGCAACAACTACGGCGCCTGCCAAATGCAGCAATCAGCAATGGGAGCAATGAATCGAGCCATGAGCCAAATGCAAGCCATGCTCGAGCAAATGAACGGCAACAACCCCGGCGAAGGCGACGGTGAAGGCGAAAGCTCCCAGCTCCGCCCTGGCGGTATGCAACCCGGCGCAAGCTTCATGCAGCGCTTGATGGAGGCTGCCGGCATGCAGCAACAAATCAATAACGCAATGCAACAGCTTGGCGCTCAAGGCGAACTCACCCAGGAGCAGCGCCAGCAGCTCGGACGTATCGCTGCCCAGCAAGGTCGCGTGATGAAGTCCATCGAAGAACTTGCCCGCGAAGAAAAAGAAGCCGACGGCAAACGCAAAGCACTCGGTGATCTGGACCGCGTTGCTCAGGATATGAAGGAAGTCCTTTCCGATATGCAGAGCGGAACAGTGACGCCCGAAACGCAGCGACGAATGGAGAGGATTCTTTCCCGCTTGCTGGATGCAACACGCTCGATGCATGAACGCGACTATGAGAAAACCCGCCAATCTCGACCCGGCGAAGACGTGCAGCGCCAAAGCCCATCGGAACTGCGGCTGAAAGCACTGGAACAGCTCCAGCGGTACCGGGACATGCTGCGAACATGGCAACTGGGCTACACCAAGGATTACGAGCAACTCATCGAGCGCTACATGGAACAGCTTCAGCGGAGCCGGAACAAGTGATGCGGGGAATCATCGCCGCTCTATGCATCGCCAGCGTTGGACTGCACGCGCAGATCGCTGTTGGTCTGTCGGTGGCAAGCGCACCATCGGCTCCACGATTGTTCAACGAGGGTCTCTGGCGCGGCGCGGCAGCGGGCATGGAAATCAGTGCGCGTCTTCCGCTGGAGTCGGTGCTGTTTGATCTCCCGCTTGTTGCCACGCTTGGCACCGAGTATGTTCGTGCCAGCGCTTCGCCAGTTGCTCTGCTCGATGATTACCGCGGCTGGATTCTTCGTGCCTCGCTGCTATGGTCGGCAGGGCAGGGAACAGCACCGTTTCTGCGACTGGGAGCTGGTGCCACACTCGGCGAGCGCTACCGTCGCAATCCGCCGCAGGATACAAGCGTGGCGCCCGCGTGGTATTCAGCACGAGCGCCCGTGGTGTACTGGGGACTTGGTGTGCGGGGCATGTTCTCCGCGTCGGTCGGTTGGAGTGCAGAAATCGAGTGTCTGACCGGCGATGAACTCGGGCTGCTGTTTCCTCTTCGCGTTGGTGTGACCTATCACTGGGGTGTTCGATGAAACGTCGCGTTTTGTCCGTTGTCGGTGCTCGCCCAAACTTTATGAAGGTCGCGCCACTGGCGCGGGCACTGGCAGCCTATGCCGATTCCATTGAGCATGCGATTTGCCATACGGGGCAGCACTACGATTACACCATGAGCCAGGCATTTTTCGAGGACCTTGAACTGCCAGCACCAGCGTTCTATTTAGGCGTTGGCAGTGGCTCGCATGCCGAACAAACAGCGCGCATCATGCTCGCCTTCGAGCCAGTCTGCCGGGAATGGGCGCCAGACCTTGTCGTGGTCGTCGGTGATGTCAATTCAACCATTTCCTGCACACTGACAGCCGTCAAGCTTGGCATCGAGACAGCGCACATCGAGGCAGGGCTTCGCAGTTTCGACCGCAGCATGCCAGAGGAAATCAACCGCATTGCAACCGATGCGATCTGCGATTGGCATTTCTGCACTGAACCGAGCGGTGTCGAAAATCTTCGCCGCGAAGGTATGCCGCCCGAACGAGTTTTTCTTGTCGGCAATACGATGATTGATTCGCTTCTGGCAGCCATGCCGCGCATCGAACAGTGTCCGATTGTCGCCGAGCTGGGGCTGGAGCCCGGTCACTATGCGGTCGTTACTCTCCACCGTCCCAGCAATGTGGATGATCGCCAGCAACTGGCGATGCTGCTGGAGGTCCTTGCCGAGCTTTCCGAGCGCTTGCCGGTTATCTTTCCCATTCATCCACGCACACGGCACAACATCGGGCGCTTCCAGTTGGAGGCATTAGTTGCCAATGCCCGTGCTCTGCGTCTGCTGGAACCACAGCGGTACGTACATTTTCTGGCTCTTGTGCGCCAGGCAGCGTTGGTGCTAACCGATTCGGGCGGGATTCAAGAGGAAACCACCGTACTGGGCATTCCGTGCATTACGCTGCGCACAACCACCGAACGCCCAATAACGCTCGAATGCGGCACGAATGTTCTCGTACCGCCCGAGCGCCAGCGAATTCGGGCAGCACTCGACCAGGTACTGCGCCGTCCTGAACGTGACCACTGCATTCCGCCCCTGTGGGATGGAAAGGCCGCCGAACGAATTGCTCGAATAATCGCCGACAACATCCTTGGCGTTTGTTGATGTGAGCGCCGCTATCAAGCCGCCAAAGGGACACAAGTATTTTTGCGCGCTGCACGGTGTGTTGCACTATCCCATCAGTTGAGTGAAAATCCTCTTTGTCGTTGCATCAGTGCTTATGGCAGTCCCGTTGTGGGGTCAGGTGGCTGGCTTCCCGACAGCGACCGATCTGAGCCCGCTTGCTCCGCAGCAACTGCGGCAGCAGCAGGAATCATCCCTCCGGGGAGAACAGACGCCGAGCGACAACGTTGTCAGTGCCGAGCATTATGTCGTTGGACCGGGTGATGTGATTGTCATCCAAAAGCTCGATGCGGCTGCGGTGGAAGAGTACGCCGTGGTGAGTCCGGAGAACATGGTGCTTGTTCCGCGCATTGGCATGATCTCGGTTGCAGGCATGACGCTCCGACAGGTGCGCGATACACTTCTGGCGCTCTATCGCCAGCGCACGCCTGCCATACCGGTGTACGTCGGCTTGCGGCGAGCGCGAACGGTGTACGTAACAGTGCAAGGGAACGTCCTGTTTCCGGGAGTTTATCCTGTGCCAGCCTCGATGCGGCTGATGACGCTGTTGCGACTGGCGATGCAAGGCACCACACAGCAACGTACCGAGCCAGAGATTCAACGTGCTGTGCAGCGGTCGTTCGGGCAAATTGGTGATCTCTCGCGCGATGAGCAGCTCTTGTGGCGGGATCATGAATTTTTGCCGCCAAGCTCTCTCCGCTCGATCTTGATTCGCCATAGCGAGGGCAGCACTAATGTGGTGGATGGGGAAAAGGCGCTGCTGGAACCCAACGGTGCACACAATCCTTACCTGCGGGAGGGCGATGTCGTTGTTGTGCCGCGGGAGCAGGTCGAATTGCCACGCATCACGATTCAGGGGGCAGTAGCTCGCCCCCGCACGACGGTCTATCGGCGTGGCGACCGGCTATCGTTCCTGCTCAAGTTAGGTGGAGCACTGCTGCCCGAAAGCGGCGCAATATGGCTCATTCAAGGCGGACAGC
>JBBIUD010000101.1:0-5939 GCA_037440485.1 Chlorobiota bacterium | reverse complement strand
GAGGCAGGGATAAAATCCAGCATCGCACTGGCAAGGTAGCGTGACTGGGGTGGGGTAGTAGCTGCGTGGGCTGTCCGATCGGGTTCGAGTATCACCGCACCGAATGTAACACGCACCAGACTGCTGAACTCAAGCGCCAGTGCAATCTCACCCTGTTCCCATCCAATCGGCGAAATCTGCCGTGCCACCATGATGCCGATTTTGTCGGCTCGTTCTACTTCGTTAGTGCTCCTATTGCGCACGATGCCGAAGCGATAGTATATGCCACCCATCGTGCGCAGAGGCACCAAACGGTTGGAGTGCAAATCATAGGTGGGTTGTGCGATAATATCAACGGAGAGGTGATCGTTGAGCGTTGACCAAATCGCCTGCTCTTTGGCGCTGATCCACCGCTCTCGATCATTGAGACTGCTTTCCCAGGCTATCAACTGTTGTTCGCGTTTTTTAATCTCTTGCTGCTGTTGTTCGATCTGATTTTGCTTGTCGCGGTATTCTGCTTCTAAGCGATTTTTTTTACTCTTGAATTCGTTTTCCAGTTCTCGTTGCTTGAGTTGATATTCACTGTGAAGTTGCTCCCGCTTGGAGAGATATTCTCTCTCCAGTTGATCTTTGATGTATTCGTAATCGTCCTCGAGCTTTTTTCGCTTGTTCTCATATTCAGCCAGAAAGAGCTTCGCGTCGCGCTCCTTGGCATTGAACTCTGCTCTATCCCGTTCCAGTTGGATACGGGCTTCGGTCAATGCTTTTTCCTGTTGGCGGAGTTTGTCTTCGTCCTGGCGCAGTCTACTTTCACGTTCCTGGAGTTGGCTTAGCAAGTCATCGCATGGGGTTGATGCTTTCTCGGGCTTCTGCCTCACGAGAGGTTCGGTTGAGTACGGGATGTTATAGTAGTCAAGCAATTCCTTGAGGACATCCGAACGAATGCCATACTTGCCGGTCATCGAATTGAGATAACCCATTGCATGAACTCCTACAACTTGTCCCCGCGCATTGATGATCGGACCGCCACTGTTGCCGGGATCGAGAGCAAGATTGAGCTGGATGTAGTGCTCGTAGGTATTGTTGGAAACTGTACCTGCCGTCTGAGTCCAGCCAGAACCCAGCGGGTGCCCGATAGCAACAACAGGCTCGCCAACCTCAACCAGTGTTGGCAGAATCGGTAGGCTCGTGCCCTCTCGTGCGCGCACCTTTAGAACCGCAAGGTCTATATCAGGGTGCTCGCGGAAGGGGATCACCTTCGCCACTGGCAGCGTCTGCCCGGACCGTAGCTTGACGGTGATCTGAGTGCGGGAGTAATAGGATTGATCGAAGCGTCGGTACTCCTCCGGTATCCCTTTGCGCTCGATAACATGTTTGTTGGTGACGATGTACTGCGGGTGGATAAAAAAGCCGGTCCCCAAACCTTTCTCTGTTTCGATACGGACAACGGCCGATGCGCACCGATCGTAGAGAGTTTTTGAATCAATTGTCTGTGCTGTCAGTGGTGCCGGACACTGTGCAGTTGCAACCACAAGACAGACCATACCAACACGTAGCCGGGCGCACATTCTCATCGGCGCACTTCCAGTCGTTGTGGATACCGTGTTAGCCGGGGCGGTTCGAAGAATCTGGTGACTGGTTGGACGCATAGCTCACGAGTGTTAGTGTTATTCCTGGGCTGTGCTTATACATTTGTGATGCCATTTTACGTGGTTTGGTGTACAGAAAGAACCTTCTCGATGCTGGTGGTGGCAGTGGTGGTACGCACCTGCCGGTGATTACCAAAACATTACACGCAGTGCCGTTGATGGGGGACTAATTTTGTAACGGTGTCGAACGTTGGTTCCAATGCAGCATGTCCACTGCACTGCGCAAAACGATATTTGTTGTGGATGACGAGCCGGACATCGTCGAGCTTATCACGTACAATCTCGAGAGGGAAGGATTTCGTGCGGTGGGATTTACCGACTCTACCGACATTGTCGAAAAAGCAATCCAGATGCAGCCAGATTTGGTGATTCTCGACGTCATGATGCCTGGCAGCGATGGATTCGAGCTGTGCCGAGCGCTCCGCCGGACGCCCGAAACTGCCCGGATACCGGTGATGTTTCTGACGGCACGAACCGGGGAAGTTGACCAGATCATCGGGCTTGAGCTTGGCGCTGATGACTACGTAACCAAGCCCGTTTCGCCGCGGGTGCTCATTGCTCGCGTCAAATCATTGCTCCGTCGCTACTCTGAGCGAGTGCGAACCGAGCGTGTGGTTGCTCCCGAAGTCCTCCGCGTGGGGGCGCTGGAAATTCATCGCCAGAACTATACTGTCTGGATTGACGGTGTGGAAACGTTCTTCCCCAAAAAGGAATTCGAGCTGCTGGCATTCCTTGCCGCCAATCCTGATAAGGTGTTTACCCGCGATCAGCTCCTGAGCCGTATTTGGGGAGAAACAGTTTTTGTCGTTGATCGCACGGTGGATGTCCACATCTCAAAAATTCGCGATAAACTCGGTCGCTACGCCGGGTGCATAGAGACCGTCAAAGGCGTTGGTTATCGCTTTCGCTGGAAAAGCGAAACGGTCGAAGCTGCTTCCTAAGCTCAGAGTGTGGAGCAAACTGTGGTGTCATAGTTGACAGTGTTCGTGCAATTTGACATACACCCGAGGCATCCCGCACGGCTGACCACAATGTGTTAACCATGGCTGGCTCTGCCGCTCTGGGGGGCTAATATGCGCCACTGCGTATTTTTGCATCCTGCAGACAAGGCTTTTTCTACTTTGGAGGTGCGATATGGCTGAGACAGAAGTCAAAAAACGTCGTCGCCGTGCGCGGAAGTATATCACGATCTATTCGCCGTTTTTGATGAAAGATACTCGCCACGAACTGATCGGCGAGGTGATGGAAACCGAGCAAGGACGGATGCAGTGGGCACGCTGCACCGTCAGTCGTCATGCGCAGCTGGTCAACCTCGATGCACTCGAGCATGAACAACAGCAGCAGCGCGTTGCCAGCATCAAAATCGAGCGCGAGAATGCAAAAAAGTACGACCCCCGCAATGAGTACGACATCGGTGATGTGATTTACCACTCCGCCTGGGACGATTACGGATTAGTGCGCTCCAAAGAAATTGCCACCAATGGACAGTCTCTGCTCGTTGTGCTCTTCGAGAAAAACAAGGAAAAGCGTCTTGTCGAGCGAATTTCGATCTAATGTGCAACTACCTATGAGATGATACGCGTGATTGGCGTTACAATTCAACCCAACGAATCTATTGACCGCGCACTTCGTCGGTTCAAGAAAAAGTTCGAGCGGAGCGGAGTGCTGCGTGAATACCGGCGGCGTACCTACTACACCAAGCCGTCGGTGGAGCGACGGATGGCGCGCAACCGCGCTGCTCGCCGCCAAGCCCGCCTGCAAGCTGAGCTGAATTCCTAACACACTGCCTCTCGGCATAGTCTTTGCACGGTACCGTCCAACTGCAGGCACACACAGTGGTGTGCGAGTGCTGTATGTTGGACTATTCCCCTGCTGCATGGACAGCCCTGCTCCTACTGTTGGTGTGGCAATGATTGCCCGCGATAGTGCCGAAACGATTCGGCGTGCTCTCGACTCGGTGCGCCCGATTGCCACCCAAATTGTGGTCGTTGATACAGGTTCGCGTGACCATACGCCCACCATCGCGGCGCGGTGTGGGGCAGAGGTGTATTTCCATCCGTGGACCGACGATTTTTCCGCAGCACGAAACTGGGCACTTGGCTATCTGCGCACTGACTCTCTTCCGATCTTCGATACTGACGAAGAACTCGATCACCAATCATTCACTGCTGCCCGGTCCGTGCTTCAGCAGACGCATGTCGGCGGAATCGAGGTGACCATCGTCAATGCGCTCGAAGGGAATGCCTACCATGAGCATCGCTACACGCGCATAGTGCGGTGCCATCGAGCCATTCGCTTTTCGGGGAAAGTTCACGAGCAAATTGCAGAGGCTATTCGCTCGGCTGGCTATGCAATCGTCGCCGCCGACGTTCGCATTCTCCACCATGGTTACCACCAGCTATCGCCAGAAAAAATCGAGCGAAACATTGCACTGCTGGAAACCGAACTATCGGCGCAGCCGGAGAGCATCTGGCATCGGTATCACTTAGGACTTGCCGAATTTGCTCGCGGGAATATTGACCGTGCATGGGCATTGCTCGAACCTGTGCGCAGCTCGGCAGAACTGTCGCTGGAGCAGCAAGAGATGGCAACGCTCCGCTGTGCCCAGTGTGCGCTGGCACGCGACGATTTCCTCACCGCCGAACGCCTGCTGGCATTTACCAGCGCCGATCGGCATCGCGAAGGGTTGCGGCTATTCGTGCTGGCGGGTGTCCTGGCAGCGCAGCACCAATTTCATGCAGCCGCTGAAGTTCTGCAGTTGGCGCCGGTCTGTCAGTCCGGATTGGTCGAGCAACAGCAACGAGAGCTATTTGCCGAGCGGCTCGCCGCACTCGCTCAAAGTCGCAACACTCGCCGCGAAACCGTCTGGCAACCCGAGCGCCAGTGGCGGGCTGTGTTCCGCTGATGGCTACATCTCAATGCTGGTGTGCAGCGCTATCTCTTCGAGAATGCTGCTGACGCGCAAACATTCGCTCAGTGCCCCTTCGAAGACGCTTGCTTTTCCCCGTGTGTGGACTTCCCAGGTCAAGTGCTCTGCTTCCTCGATGCTGCAACCGGTGGCTTTGATCAATTGCACGATGACTTCGTCGAAGGTGTGCCAGTCGTCGTTGTACAAAATGCACCTGGCTGGCGTCCCGATCGTGGTTTCGACCTCAGGCTCGGGTAACAGATGTTCAGTAGGTGGCATAGACTGACAGCACGGAAATTCCACATGTCCGCTTTGTGCGAAAATACTCTGTTTCGTAGTTTCGCGCCACCGAAGCTATCCTCCACACATTCTGGCAGTCACCCGACCATGACCGACAAAGAATTTCTCGACGCGCTCGATGCGATTATCGCAGAGCGACACATGCTCCAGCACCCGTTCTACCAAATGTGGAATCGTGGTGAGCTGACACTGGAGCAATTGCGGCAATACGCACTGGAGTACTATCACCAGGTGTACCATTTCCCGACGTTTGTCAGCGCCACGCATGCCCGCTGCGCTGATGATATGGCGGTTCGGCAGATGCTGCTGGAAAACCTGGTCGAGGAAGAGCAGGGCGAGAATAACCATCCGGAGCTGTGGCGTCGTTTCGGCGATGCGCTCGGTATTTCCCGCCAGGAAATGGCGTCGCGCCAATACCTGCCGCACACACGTAAATCCGTGGAAATCCTCCGTGAGCTTGCCTTCGATCCCAATCCTGCCGTGGGGCTGGCGGCACTGTATGCCTACGAGTCGCAAATTCCCGAAGTCGCAACGACTAAAATCGAAGGACTCAAAAAATTCTACAACCTCGACTCCGAGGACGCGCTCATCTTTTTCCAGGTGCACGAGCACGCCGACGTCATCCACCGCCAGGTGACGCGCGATGCACTGGTGCGAATTTGCCGCACTGAAGAACAGCAGCGTACGGCGCTCGATGCGGCGCGTGAAGCTGCCGATGCGATCAATCTGCTGCTCGACGGTATCTATGAACGCTGGTGCTGCCCCAACGAAGCAGCAGCAGTGTAGCTTCCAAAGAAGATGGTCGGTATTCAGTGTATGCTGCGGTTGCTCTTGGTGAGCACCGCAGTTTTTTTTCTGCTGCAGTCACCACTACCGGCGCAACCGGTTATTCGAGCAGTCTGGCTCGACCAGCGCGATATCTTCGACTCAACGGCGGGGGAGTGGTTTTTTGCAGCACCGCTGGTCAATGCCCTGCACACGACAACCCGCCCATGGGTGATCGCCGATGAGCTGCTCTTCGGTGCAGGCGACCTGCTCGATACGGCATTGCTCTACGAGTCCGAGCGAAACCTGCGACGAACCGGTCTTTTCTCGCGCGTGGC
>JBBIUD010000100.1:0-5995 GCA_037440485.1 Chlorobiota bacterium | reverse complement strand
GGTAGAGCGAACCAGACGATGGAGTGTAAAACACCAGCCGCCCGTCGGCAGTAAGGTGCATCTTCACCGTATCGGTTCCACCGCCGGCATTGGTGCGGAATTGAATCGAGGCGTTCTCGTTCTGCCGGAGCTGCACATCGCTGCCCGATAGCTCAATGGCGAAGCCGTCACCACTACCGCTGCCGGTCGTGCTATTGCTTACGCGGATGCTCGAGCCGTGGACGTGCAGCTTCGATTGCGGGCTATTGGTGCCGATGCCGAGCCGGCTGTTGGCGTTGTCCCAGTACAAGTCATTATCACCCGTCAGCGCACTACCATCCCAGAACGCAACCTGCCCGGTGCTGAGCGTGCCCACTTGTGGGTCCGTTTCTGCTGAAGAGGGTGCGCTTTGCCACTGCGGACCGCTCGTGGTCCAGGTTAGCACGTCGCCGGACGTCGGTGTGTTCGTGTACACCGTGACGGTGCCATTAAGATCGGGTAGGGTCCAGGTCCGGTCGGCCGTTAGCGTTGGTTTTGCAAACGTGAGCGAGTACGGTCCGCTACTCCCGCTCAAGGCGATCAACCCACCGCTGCCTTGGTTGGCTACAATCAATGCTGCTGCTGTGTTGTCGTTGCTGAGAACAACTGCTGGTGTCGCTGCAGAGAACGTTCCCAGTATTGTGACGCCGTTGACTTGCAATGTCTGACCGACAAGCAAACTTCCATCGGTACTGAGCGTGTTCGATGATCCAGGGTTGAGCGCAATATTGCCGCTGCGGCTGAGCGTACCGCTACCATCATCGCTGAGCGAGCCATCAACCAGAGCGCTACCATTCCACCGCGGGATTGCCCCTGCCGTTGTCATCGAGACTTCGGGGTCGGTTTCTGTACCGCTGGAGGCGGAAGCCCAGGTGGGCACACCACCGACAACAGTGAGCACCTGACCATTTGACCCCGGTGCAAGCTTACTCACATCAATACCTGCCGTCGAGCTGATGTCGGCGTTGGTGATCGAGCCATCGGCGATCTCGCTTGCCCCAACCACACCCGACTTCAACTGGATGTTGAGCGCATTGTACGTCCCACTGACCGTCGCATCGGATGCAGCCGTTGCAGCAAATGTCGTTGACGTTGTCAGGTCATCGCTCGGATCATCGTCGGCAGTTACCCAACTCAAATTGCCTGACCCATCGGTCCGAAGGAAACCATTTGCCGTTACCAAGGATGGCAGCGTGTATGTTATGCTCGACCCTTGTGCTGGCGCGCGGAATGCGGTGTAATCGCTGCCCGAACCGGACGGTTCGTAGAGTCGTAGTTCCCGTGCAGTGTTGTCGCTGTTCTGGAGCGCGACGTGTCCGCCGCTTACCAGGAGATTGCCGCTGGCATCAATCCGCAGACGTTCGGCGCCGTTTGTTGCAAGCGCCACTTGATTGCTTGCCGGACTGAACATCCCTGTGCTGCTGCTGCTGGTAAAACGGAACGCTGGCGTTGCGGCTGTTCCATCGGCGCTGCGGTAGCCATCGGCACGAATACTTCCATCAACGCGCAGCTTTCCATCTGCCGTGACGTTGCCAATGACCACGGTCGTTGCGGCAGCACTGGCAAACCGCACTGAACCAGCGACATCGAGTGACACACTTGGGGTGATTGTCCCAATGCCAAGCCGGTTGTTCGCGTTGTCCCAAAATAAATTGTTGCTGCCTGTGAGTGCGCTGCCATCCCAGAACGCAACCTGCCCCGTAGCAAACGAACCAACTTGCGGATCGGTTTCTGTAATGGTAACGCTGGACCACGCCGGCGCTCCACCGACGATAGTCAGCACCTGTCCATCGCTACCGGGCGGAAGCAATGAACCGACGTTACCGCTTGCCCCAACAACCAAATTGTTCTGCGTCACTGCAAGCTTGCTCACTGTAATGCCTGCCGCCGAGCTGATGTCGGCGTTGGTGATCGAGCCATCGGCGATTTCGCTTGTCCCGACAACGCCAGTACCAAGCTGCAAGTTGTTGTACACTCCGCTCACGTCGCCACCGAACGTCGTCGCCGTTGTCAGGAGTGTGCCGGTTTCATCGGGCAATGTCCAGGTGCGTGCACTTGAGAGCGTTGCCGTCCCCAAGGTTCCAACCGAGCTTTCGCCCCAGCGAATGGTGCCATTGCTCGGGAGCCGGACAAAAGCACCCGAGTTTTCCAGGCGCAACGAATCCTTGATGATTGCGCCGTAGTTGATCAAGCTTCCGACCTGCGCGGAAGCAACAGTTGCGGCAATACCAAAAGCCGCCAGCGATAGAAGAAGGCGTTCCATGGTACACCAATCCATTGTTGAACATTTTGGGACGTACAGCAGAGGTGCTCTGCGTGCCTAAACACCTCAAAAATAACTGGCGTGTGTTACCGAATAGTACCGGCGACCAAACCACGATCCTGGTAGGTAGCATCCCTGCTGGCGGGCGGGCGTAGCCACTGCTCGAAAATGCGCTGGTAGAGTTGATGTCCGCCCTGGGCGAAGCCTTCGAAGTAGCCTGTGTACCACTGCGCCAGCGTTGCACCGGCAGCTAGCGCTTCAGCAAGATGAGCGCTGGTAGCAATACCACCGACGGCAACAATATGGAATTCCCGCTGCAGCGATGATGCTGCCTGGCGCGCAACGGCGATTCGCTCGAGCACATCCGTTCGTAACGGTTCACCACTGATGCCGCCGCCGAAGGTTCGCACAAAGTAATCGAACAGGCGCCGTTCGCGTGCAGCGATGCGACTGCGGTGGCGCTGGTACTGGGTGGAGGTGTTCCCAATGGTTATGCCACCAAAGCCAAGCTCTCCCAGCAGCCGAACAAGTGCCGCAATCACGTCTGGTTCCGTATCGGCAGAGATTTTCACCAGCACCGGTGCACGACTGGGACGAATAAACCCGTCGGCTACGCTGCGTAGTCGCTCGGCGAGAGCATCCATCGCTGCATGATCATCACCAGTGTTGGGGCAACTTTCATTCAGCTCGAAAAAGTCAACACCGGCATCGCGGTAGAGCCACATTCCCTCGATGAGCCGCTCCAGAGCATCGGCGGAGGTATCACCAGGATCGAGTGCAACACTGGCACCAATCGGGAAAGCGTCGCAGCGCTCCACCTGCGCGATGCGCGCAGCAACAGCCCGGTGACCGGGATTCGGCAGCCCAAGCCAGTTCGATGCTGCACGGCTGCGCGGATACGGCACAAACGGCAGAGCAACGCCACGGCGAATATTTCCCATGCGTGGTAGGGCGGTCGTCGTACCGACAAGGTAGGCACCGGCTCCTTGACGGTAGGCGAGCATGTATCCATCACCAGTTTTGAACATTCCCGCTGCATTGAACAGGGGAGCACGGAACCGAATCCCCCAGAGGATTCGCTCAGCGCTCGGGGGAGGGACTACCGCCACGCGGGGAACAGTTCTGGCAATCTGGTGCAGTGCAACTTGCCGCGCCCATGAATAGAACACCACTACCCAGCGCGCTGGTAGCATTCGCACGACCAGCGGGCGTAACCGCGCATCAAACCGGGCAAGGATTTCCGGAAATGTCATTGCATGTCTGTTGCACGTTCGAATATCTCGGAATGAGGCACCCAGCAACTGCATACTCCACCCAGGGAGTCGAGATGAAACCGGGCTGCCATTCGACCTGCAAAAGTGCAACACAGAAGTGCCGATACATACCGTGTACCGAACTTTCGGTGTAATGTCGTATATTGCCGTGCCACCGGGACGGAGTGTTTCTGGTGGCACAGCATTGGTTCCACCACAGGCACAACAACCATGCAGGGATGGGCATATGGGCTGCTGGGCGTCGTGGCGGCTGCAATGCTTGCTCTGCACCCAGTGCAGGCATCGCAGTCGTCTATCCACCGCAGCGGGGATGCGGCGTGCTGCCAACCGAAAGTGTTACCGGATGAATTCTCCGCCTTAGAGCACTCCAGCTCTGCAGGTGACGAGGCAGCGCGTGAACTCGAGCGCGCTCGGCAGTACTACCTCCGTGGTCTGGCTGCCATTGAACGGCACGACACCACGAAAGCCGCAAAGCTCTTCGAAGCAGCGATGGACGTGCTCAATCAACTTGCCAGCACACCGGGCATCGAGCGCAACGAAGACTATTCCGACCTGGCGCAGTCCATCATCGAAGACTACGAGAGTTTCATCCGCCCTATAGACGAGCTGGAAGTAAACTCGCCGCTGTTTGTGATGCGGGACCGCCTTTTCCAGGCTGTCGAAATCGTGCAATCACCGACTGCGGGCATTGTTCCTCCGACCAGTGGTACACTCTCGACAACCATCCCACTGGTGCAAAACGAATCGGTCAACAATGCCATCGCTTTTTTGACCAACAACGAGCGAGGTCGGGCGTTTTTCAAGCGTGTTCTGGCACGGATGAACCGATTTTTCCCGCTGTTTCGGCGCGTAGCCCAACAGGAGAACGTCCCCGAGGAGCTGAGCTACCTTGCTATCATCGAAAGCGGTCTGGACCCCAATGCTGTCTCCCCGGCAAAGGCGGTGGGGCTCTGGCAATTCATCCAATCAACCGGTCAGCTCTACCAGCTTCGCGTCACGCAATGGTTCGATGAGCGGCGCGATCCGGAAAAGTCAACACGAGCGGCGATGCGGCATTTGCGCGACCTCTACCAGGAACTCGGTGATTGGCATCTGGCGCTGGCTGCCTATAATTGCGGCATCAATTGCGTGCGCCGGGCAATCAAGCAGGCAGGAATTGAAAATCCAAACTACTGGCAAATCCGCGACTACCTGCCCCGAGAAACGCGGAACTACGTCCCCATGTACATTGCCACCACGCTGGTTGGCATGCAAGCCGAAGCCTACGGCTTTCGAAAACAGGACATCGTCCCCGAACCAGAATGGCTCTACGACACCGTCACCGTGACCGAGCCGATCAGCTTACACGCTGCTGCCGCGTGTGCCAACACAACGCTCGACACCATCAAAGCTCTCAACCCCGAACTGCTCAAGAACACGACACCGCCGAACCAGGACTATACCCTTCGCATTCCTCTTGGACGTGCGGCGGAATTTTCTGTCCGGCTTGCGATGCTGACTCCTGAAGAAAAGCAGCCGTGGGTCAATCATTCCGTCGGGCGAGGTGAGACGCTGGCACAGATAGCCAATCACTACGACATCAGCATTGCCGAGCTGGCTGAAATCAACGGCATATCGCAGCATACACGGCTACGGCGTGGGCAGGTGATTCGCATTCCGCTCAACCGTCCATCATCGGCTGAGCCGGACGATGCCCTCACCGCTGTGGAGCAGCAACCGGCGCCATCGGTTGAAAACCGCTCGACGGATTCTCATGCCATGACAACCAATACGCAGGCAGCTCCCACTTCACCGGTGCCACAGCAACAACAACAGATACCTCGCTACAAAACTCACCGCGTCCAGCGGGGCGAAACACTGGCGCAAATTGCCGACGACTACGGTACAACCGTAGCTGAGCTGCGACGCATCAACAAGCTCCGTCGCCTGCGCTTGATGGCAGGACAAGTTCTGCACGTACCGGTTACCGCTGCACCGACGAGTGCCGTCGCCAGCGACCGGACTGCCCAGCCACCACTGGCACGGAAAGTTAGCCACCGTGTCCGACGGGGCGAAAGCATCGGCACAATTGCTGCTCTCTATGGCGTGCGTCAAGCGGACCTTGTGCGCTGGAATCCGCAGCTATCCGAGGGCGTCGTCAAAGCCGGGGAGCAGCTTACGATTTACGTCGAACCGCAAGGGAAGGGCAGCGCTCGAGCTACCCCCGGCACCGTCAATCGGCTACCAAAATGGTACACCATCCGTCCCGGCGATACGCTCTACTCGATTGCACGACGCTTCGGGGTGAACGTCGAGGTGATTCTCGCCAAGAACAAATCGCTCGATCCCGACCACCTTCGTGCTGGACAGCGCCTCCGGCTGCAGTAGGGTGTTGACAGATGCTGAAACAAGTTCAGCATGACTGCTCAGTGGCAGCCAGATGCCGAAACAAGTTCGGCAT
>JBBIUD010000099.1:0-6012 GCA_037440485.1 Chlorobiota bacterium | reverse complement strand
GCGGTTTGTACCACTACGACGGTTTAGCAAACCGTTGGTTTCAGCCACTCACCCACCTCTCCAGCAGGGAGCGCAGCACGGACGTGCTCCAGTCAGGCGCAAATATACGCAGCCGATGCGGTGCTTTTCTGCTTGCCAGACTGCTCGGCAAGGAGCTGTGCATAGGTGCGCAAGTATTGCGCAACGTCAGCAGGATTATTTCGGCGTAGCCGCCTGTGGTTGAGTCGGGCAAGCACAGCAGGATCGGAGAGAAATTCCATGTGCCCGATGTCCTCGGCACGGAGTCCAGCCTCAGCAAAAAGGCGATAAACCTGCTCCAGCGGGATACGTCGCTCCTCTTCCGATCTCTGCTGCGATTCGGTTGCCGCAAGTGGTTCATCGCCGATCGCTGCATCGAAGTACTCGGCGGCATGCTCACGCCACTGCGTCAGCGTGCGACCAAACGCCGCCAGAATCTCGCGGTCGCTCATCTGGGCAAGGTGCTGGACGACGTGTCCGACGTTGCACTGACCAACATGCCCCCACTGGTAGGGGGCACCGCGTTCGAGCTGATCGGCTGCGTGCAGGAGTGCCTCGCAGACACGCGAACGTGCGGTCTCCATTGGTGATCATACCGAGTTGTTTTTCCACTGGCAAAACTGCAACAGTGCACCCAAATGTTCCCCGCACTGAATCGCTGCGATGATGATTGCATCAAACCAGCATCGAGATGATTCACTATGTTTCGAACTGTCTATGTTCCGATGGTTGTTTGGTGGGCAACAGCACACCGTTGATCCCCAAAAAGCACGCGCCCTCATAAAATCGGGTGCACTGCTTGTTGATGTTCGCACGCCCGAAGAGTTCGCTGCTGGACATGCAAAGAATGCGCGCAATATTCCGCTCGATCGCCTCAGTCAGCAGCTCGCCGAACTGAAAGGGCTCGGCAAACCTGTCGTGTTGGTGTGCGCTTCCGGTGCACGGTCTGGGCGTGCAACGTCACTGCTCCGGCAGCAGGGAATCGAAGCCTATAATGCCGGAAGCTGGACAAATCTCAAATAACAAACGCGGCACCACTGCTGGTGGTGCCGCGTGTTCCTTACACGCACTCGATTATCGAGCAATCAGGATCGGCACCACGATCGTCTGCTCCGGTAGCGTGAGGACTGCAACGTACATACCCGCAGCAACAGGGGCACCCGTGAGATCATCGGTGCGCCAGCGGTAGAATTTTTCGACCGTTGTGCTGTGCACCGCTACTCCTCGAGCATCGAAGATGTGGAGCACCGCCCGCCGATTGCCGAGCTCGAATGTCACGTGGTCGGTTGCGGGGTTGGGGTGTACACGCACGCCGTACTGCTCGGCATCAGTAACACTGGTGCTCTGCGTTGCTTCGCCGTGTAGCTCGATGTCCTCCGTAAATGGCCAGGCAAGTTGAGTGCAATAGAGTCGCACTACAGCACGGTGAGTGCCACTCCGGGTTGGATGGAAGCGAACCGGAATGTCCACGCACGAGCCTGCGCCCAATCCGTTGCGAAGCTCCGTCATCCAGGGTCCGGGAATAAGGTCGAATGCAGCGGCATCATCGCCTACGATTGCCAGAGAATCAACCTGGATGGCAACGCCCGTTTGATTGCACGTTCCGATAGTCTGTTGGTTTGTTTCACCGGCACGCGTTGTATCGAATGCAGCTTCCGATGGAGTAATCGCGCGAGCAACGCTCTGACCACGGAGCGTTGCAGCTCGCTCCCCACCGTTGCTGGTGACCGTTAGTGTGGCGTCGAGAGTGCCGTCGATTGTTGGCGTGAACGTAATCGTTGTTCGAAGCGAATCGCCCGGTGCAACAGTCGCAGGGAGCGTTACCGCAATCGAAAATGCTGCCGCACCACTTCCGCTGATTTGTGCCTGGCTGATCTGGAGCGGAGCTGTACCGCGGTTGTAGAACCACACGTTGACGCTCTGGCTGACACCAACGCGGATCGAGGGGAATGCGATGGTTGATTGCGAAAGCTCCAGGACCGGCGTCGGTTGATCAGTGACAGTAAGCGTTACTTGTCGCGACTGCACGCTGCCACACTCGTTCGACACCACCACATGGTACGTTCCCTGATCGCTAGTCTGCGCGTTGGTGATCGTGTAGCTCGATCCAGTCGCACCGCTGATCGGTTGACCGTTGCGGAACCATTGGTACTGCAACGACGATCCCGACGCACTCACCGAGAATGTCGCCGAACTGCCACGGGTAGCGGTTTGCGATTGTGGCTCTGCCGTAATGGTTGGCTTTGCGGTAACGCTGACAACTGCAGGATTCGACGTCGTCGCGGAGCCTTGGCAGATTGCGTTGGTGATTTCGACGGTATAGCTTCCACCGTCGCTGCTGACCAGATCAGTAATGCGCAGGGTTGCGGTTCGCGTTCCTTGCACACGTCCGCCATCGGTGAGTGCAACGCCGTCTTTTTTCCACTGGTAGAGGTTGGCAATTGCGCGGCTGGTCGCAACGCTAAGCGTGAGTGCTTGCCCTTCGCAGAGGGTCTGGGATTGCGGTTGTGTGGTAATTGCCGGAGGAATTGCAACCTGAAGCTGTGCTTGATTACTGGTGGGAGAACCACAATCACCGCTGACGGTACATGCATAAAGTCCGGTGTCCGCCAGTGCAACTGATGCGATGGAGTAGCTCGATGCAGTGGCACCAGCAATGTCTTGCGCTCCTTTCTTCCACTGGTAGCGAAGATTGGTGCCTGTTGCCGTGACGCTAAAGGTGATGGTCGCACCCTGGCAGACAGTGGCTGATTGCGGATGTGCAGTGATGGTGGTTTGCGGGTTGATTGTCAGCGTGGCAGCATTGCTGGTCAGTGGTTGCCCACACGAACCGCTAACGACGCAGTCGTACGATCCAGCTTGCGAAGTGGTGACGCCCGACAGTGTCAGTGTCGGTTGTGTCGCGCCGGATAGATTCGTGCCATTCCGCCGCCATTGGTACGAAAGGTTACTGCCTGTTGCAACGACGCTGAGGGTGACCGTTGCACCCTCGCAGGCAGAAGCATTTTGCGGGTGCGTTGTAATGCTCGGTGGTGCGGCGACGGTTAGGTTCTGCGTTGTTGAAGAAATTGTGTTGTCGGAAGCATCCGTCAAGCGGATACGGTATTGGTTCCCTGGCGATAAGCTCGACGGGAGGGTTACGGTTTGGGAGTTTTGTCCGTCCTGCGAGCTGAGTGTACCGACAGTGGTAAAGCTGCTGCCACCATCGCTGGAAAGTGCAACCACGACGGAGCTGACACCATAACTTGTCCATTGGAGTGTGACGCTCCCTCCAGCGCAGAGTACCTGCGTTGATGTCGGCGCGGTGATCGTTATGCCCTTGACGGTGATGGTCGTAGTTTGGAGAAAATTCCATTGGTCGTTAGCATCCGCGCTGCCATTTCCATTGACCGCATTGCCAACAGCGCGTACTGTGTATTGCCCTGGCGTTGACGGAGCTTGCCAGGTGAACTGCCAAGATACACTCCCGCCGCTAAGGGATTTGGGTTGTGTGTGCGTCAGTTCACCGCCCATCAGTTGCGTAAGTTGACCGCTGACGGTCCCGAGCGATCCTGCGTTCTGACCGCTGGAGTTGACGATAGCTAAATCGAACCCCGCCGACGGACGACTGCTGTTTTGAAGGGTAAGCGTAAAGGTCGTCGTCGAACCTGGATTGACGGTCGTTGTCCCGCTCAGACTCAGAGATGTTGCGTTCGACGATGAGGTGCCGTGGCAGGTACAGCCGCTTGTCGTCAGTCCGGAAACCCCGTTGGGATATGCCCAGGCTTCAACTGCCACGCTAAACAAAAGCAGCAGGTACACCGTGCGCGTCATGGTAAGCTCACTAATGGTGAAACATTGATTAGCAACCCGCTGCCAATCTACAACAAATTGTGTTGATAAGCAAGAACTTTTTTGCTGCTGCGTCGGCAGTAAAGTTTAGCGCGGAGCGACGATAAGCGGGAGCGTATAGGCTCGCCCATTGACCGACGCGGTGAGGATGTACACACCGGCAGGCAGGGGATCGCCTGCACCATCCACGAGCGCAATCGGTATCTGCTGCGCGTGGGATGGGGTCTGCAGACGGCGATGCAGTCGCCCACTGATGTCGCGAACTTCGATGCTCTCGATTGATTGCGAAACTGTCAGAACAACCACGTCTGCAGCCGGCTGCGGGTAGAGTGCTTGTACGGGAGAGGGCTGGCTTTCGACGGTTGTGGCTGGTGTCACGCGAACGCGGATAGGCGATGATTCGGCTGTGCCGCAACTATTGGTCAGCCGAGCGGTGTAAGTGCCGCTATCGGCGAGAGTCAGTGCTGCAATGCGCCATGTACTGCCGGTTGCTCCGGCTATTGGAGCCCCGTTTTTGAACCACTGATATGTGACACCGCTATCAACCGAGGCGCGGACACTCAGCTCCAGCGAATTACCCTCGGCAATAGTGGTATCTCGGCTTTGTTCGGCGATCGAGGGCAAGGGAGTAATGCGCAGCGTCACTGGATTGCTCGTTACACTGCCGCACGCACCGCTAACGACGCAGGTGTACTCTCCCGCTTGGTCACTGCGGAGATTAGTCAGCGACCATTGCGCGCTTGTGGCACCAGGTACGGGAGTACCGTTGTGCTGCCACTGATACGTAAGGGAAGCGCCTGTTGCCGAAAGAGAGAGTGTTACCGACCCCCCTTCGCAGAGCGGGCCTGGTGGCTGGGGTTGGGTGCGTATTACAGTCCGTGGATTGATTGTCAGTGTCGGCGTGTTGGTGCCGAGAAGCTCGTCTTCTGCACTCACAATGCGGAGCATGTGATTGCTTCCTGCACTAACTGATTGGGGGATAGCATAGCGGTATGTGTTATTTCCTTCCTGTGCCTCGACCGTAGTTACAGGAATCCACGAAGTTCCACCGTTGCTGGAATAGAGCACGTTGGTCGTCGTGATGCCATAGCTGGTCCATTGGAGCGTGATCGTATCACCTGCACAATAGGACATGCTCGTTGCTGGAGCGTTCAAGATAATTCCTCGAACGGTCACGGTAACCGGTGGAATGAAATTCCACTGATCGGTTGCCGATGCCTGACCATCACCATTGGCAGCGTTGCCAACCACGCGCAGTGTGTAGCGCCCTGGTGTCTCCGGAGCACGCCACTGTACTTGCCAGGATGCTTCGCGGTATGTTCCCTGGTTGCTCATGGTGCGTCGTTGGCGATGGGTCAACTCTCCATTTTGAGACTTGACATATTGCCCTTCAGTCGATGGATACTGCAGCATACCAGCCGGTTGATTGTTGCTGTCGAACGCTGCCATGTTGAAGCCCGCGTATATAGCGCTGGAATTACGCACGCGCAGGGTAAACGTGTAGAGTGTATTGGGGTTGAGTAGGCGTTCGCCGTCGAGGATGACGGTCGTCAGATTGCTCGGCTGGGTGCCGTGGCATCCACTGCCCCCACAGCCAACACTTGTGCGACCGGTAATGCCCTCACGATAGGCGTAAAGGTCAGGTGAAAATATGGCGAGTGTGCACAGTGAGAGTGCAATGGTGAACAATATTTTCATTGGTGCCGATCGGAATGTATAACCTAAGTGCTTTGCTTGCGCAAATGTACAGAAAAAAAAAATGTACACCAAATCTTGTTGCAGCCATGCGCGAATTCTAATCAAGTTTCGTTGGTGCGTATTTTTGCAACCCGCAGTGTATGCGCGAACAGCGACGCAGAGCAACGTTATGCTGATGGTGTGCCAGCCGAACGGTGCTCTCCGACTGCAACATCCCGTTTCACCTATTGTCAGGGCGAACACACCTATGCCTGATCGTCCGTTGAGTATTCTTTTCGTCTCCAGTGAGGTATATCCTTTTGCCAAAACCGGTGGACTCGCTGATGTTTCGCATGCCCTCCCGATTGCTCTCCGAGAACTTGGTCACGACGTCCGCGTAATGCTACCCAAGTACGGCAATGTCAGTGAGCGCCGAAATCGTATCCACGAGATCAACCGTCTCAAGGAAGTGCCAATCGCCGTCGG
>JBBIUD010000098.1:0-6038 GCA_037440485.1 Chlorobiota bacterium | reverse complement strand
TTCAAGCTGCTGATTACCTTCGATGACAAGGACATCTCCACCGAATATTCAGCGCTGATGAGCAAGGTAGTCTCCAATGGAAGCGGGTACGTCAAGTTCCCCATCAACGAACCTGCCGAAGGGCGACGGAAATCGCAGATTGACGAGTTTCTCGAGTACTACCACGGACCAGGTGTGCAGCATGTTGCTCTTGCAACCGACGACATCATCTTTACCGTTAGCGAGCTTCGCAAGCGGGGAGTGGAGTTCCTACGCGTTCCGACAACGTACTATGACGACCTTCTCGATCGCGTTGGCACCATAGACGAAGATGTTGCCGTACTGCGTGACCTGAACATTCTTGTTGACCGCGACGAAGAAGGCTACCTGCTGCAAATTTTCACAAAACCTGTCCAGGATCGTCCCACACTCTTTTTCGAGATCATTCAGCGCAAAGGAGCGCGTTCCTTTGGCAAGGGTAACTTCAAGGCACTCTTCGAAGCAATCGAACGCGAGCAAGCTCTGCGCGGCAATTTGTAGCCGCTCAATGCTCGAGTGAGTATGGTTACTCCTCCATTGCCATGCTGTCACCCTGAACTTGTTTGAGGGTCTTATTCCTTCTTGCGCACGTCACCCTGAACTTGTTTCAGGGTCTTATTCCTCCTTGCGCACGTCACCCTGAACTTGTTTCAGGGTCTGGCCCTGAGATGCTGAACCAAGTTCAGCATGACTGCCCAAACACAAACAGATGCTAATCCAAGTTCAGCATGATATGGCGTGACATGACACGATCCGAAATGATAGGGTGTGCCTCAGGATACCACGACTCGGCAGGGCGGTAGAATCGAATCCTGGGTTTGTGTTTCTGGCTAAGGCAAGCTATTTTTGCGCACCGCATCCGATGCGGCGGTCATCAAGTCAAGTTTCACACCGTTCAATTTACCATGCCGTCTGCCTCCAAGAAGACTGCAACCAAGAAAGCAACGAACCGTTCCAACAACCGTTCAGCTCTTCCGCCCCCACCGACGAAAGAAACGATGGGGGCGCGCTTTTATGAGTCGGTCAATGCCTACTTCGATCGTGCTGCAGCGTACACAAAGCACAACAAAGGTATTCTCGATCAAATCCGCGCCTGCAATACCATACTGGAAGTGAAATTCCCCGCGCGCATCGGTGGCGAAATCAAGGTCATTACTGCCTGGCGCGCTGAACACTCTCAACACAAACTCCCCTGCAAAGGCGGCATTCGGTACAGCGAAGACGCCGATGTGTACGAAGTCATGGCGTTGGCTGCACTGATGACGTACAAGTGCGCGGTGGTGAACGTCCCTTTCGGTGGTGGCAAAGGTGCCATCAAAGTTGATCCACGCAAACTCACCGTCGAAGAACTCGAGCGTATTACGCGCCGCTATACTGTCGAGCTGATTCACAAAAACTGCATCGGTGCTTCGATTGATGTGCCAGCACCGGACTACGGTTCAGGTCAGCGCGAGATGGCGTGGATTGCCGATACCTACATGTCGTACCGACCCGATGACATCAATGCATTAGGCTGCGTCACGGGTAAACCGGTCGGGCAAGGTGGCGTACGCGGGCGCACCGAAGCAACCGGACGAGGTCTTTACTTTGGTGTTCGCGAAGCGGTCAACGACCCCGAGCTCGTCAAGCGGCTTGGCATAACGCCAGGCTTAGCCGACAAGCGCGTTATCGTTCAAGGGTTCGGCAACGTTGGCTACCATGCAGCGCTCTTTTTGCAAGAGGGAGGGGCAACCATTACCGGCGTCATCGAATGGGATGGCGCCGTGTGGAATCCGAAAGGAATTGATGTTCGCGAACTCGACCGCTACCGCCGCCAGACCGGCACCATTACCGGCTTCCCCAACGCCAAGACGATCAAAAACGGCAATAGCGTCCTTGAATATCCGTGCGACATCTTGGTACCGGCAGCGCTCGAATCACAAATCCACATCGGCAATGCCGAGCGCATCCAGGCAAAAATCATTGCCGAAGGCGCAAACGGACCAACAACCTCCTACGCTGAAGAAGTCCTGACTAAGCGAGGCATCTTGGTTATTCCGGACATGTACCTGAACGCAGGCGGTGTCATCGTGAGCTACTTTGAGTGGATCAAAAATCTTTCGCACGTCCGCTTCGGCTTGATGGACAAGCGATTCGAAGAGCAAATGAACTCACGCATGATCGCGACCATTGAACAATTGACCGGACGCAGCTTGAGTGATTCAGAGCGCAAGCTGATCATTCGTGGACCCGAAGAAGAGGACTTGGTCAATTCCGGTTTGGAGGAAACGATGGTCAGCGCGTATCACGAAATCATGGACGTCTGGCACCAGAATCCGAAAGTAAAAGAGATGCGCACCGCAGCGTTTATTTCTGCCATCAACAAAATTGCACAAGCATACTCATCGCTGGGCATTTTCCCCTGATGTCGCTTGCTGGCATGACTGTTGCGTGGCAGTAGTTCATCGTGTGTGTACTATCGCGGAGTTCATCCATGCAGCAGTGTTGGACCTCGATTGTTGTGCTTGTATTCAGCACAGCGCCGTTCGTTGCACAAGTACCGCCAGCACAGAAGGTCGCCATTCCGATCGAGGTCGAACTCGACCGCTCCAGTCCACAGCTACGCGCGATTCTTCGTTGGCGACACGATCCAGAGTACACCGATAGCTACACGGTCATCTACCGAAACCGGCTGACTGATCGGCAATTCCAGTATGCCGGCACAGTACCGCCTGGGAACGAGCCGGTGCTTTCGTATGAGCTTTCTATCGAAGACCATTCGCTCTATGAGGTTGGTGTGCTCAATCGTTTTCAGCGCACTATCAATAACCAGACCGTGCAGTTTACCGCTGCGGGCTACCGTTGTATTGCCACGGAGCCGCCAATACCACCATTCCGGGGACGAGTTCTCTTGGTCATTGATTCAAGCATCGCCGAGCCTCTCTCAAACGAGCTTGCCCAACTGGAATCAGACCTCGATCAAGAAGGCTGGCGCGTCCATCGCATCATCGTTCCCCGCGCCGAGCAGTTCAACTCAGCCGCAGTCCGACGGACTAAAGACAGCATCCGTGCATGGTACCAGCGTGGCTCCTACGACGAGCCTGCCAGTGTCTTTCTGATTGGTCGCGTTGCAGTGCCGTACTCGGGGCTGTACTATCAAGGTCAGTTTGTTAGCCCGCCCGACGGACATAATCCCGACCACCGAGGTGCGTGGCCATGCGACGGTTACTATGGCACACTCTCTGAGGTCGGCTGGACCGATGCTGTTGCCGATACGCAAGGTGTTGTGCGTGCAGAAAACCGCAACCTCCCTGGTGATGGAAAATTCGACAACGTCTTTTTCCCGTCTTCGCTGGAGCTGCGCATCGGGCGAGTAGATTTTTACAACCTTCCGCGACTGACACCGCAAGGCTCTACCGATCGCCAGACGGAGCTTGCGCTGCTGAGCGATTATTTCAAACGGAACCATGCGTATCGGCGTGGTACAATGTCCTATCGGTGGGCTGCCCTGATTGATGACAACTTCAAATCATACACTGAACTGTTTGCCCGTTCGGGGTGGATTAGCTTTCCGCCGATTGTTGGTATCGAGAATGTGCGTGAAGAAAAGTGGTTTCCCACACTCGATACAACATCGCGACTATTTGCCTACGGATGCGGCGCTGGTTCGTACACGGGCGCGGCAGGAATTGGCAACATCAACGACTTTGCCACGAGATCGGTGCGCGCTGCCTTTACGATGCTGTTCGGTTCATACTTTGGTGATTGGGATTCGCAGAACAATCTGATGCGTGTCAATCTTGCGCGGGGTGCGCTGACCTGCTCGTGGTCGGGACGTCCTGTCTGGTACCTCCACCCCATGGCAGCGGGCGAAACGATTGGAGATATTGCTATGATGGTGCAGAACTTTTCACCATTTGCTGGACAGAGCGTGTACGTCAGTTCAACGGCGCAAGGGTGGATTCACGTTGCGTTGCTCGGCGACCCAACACTCCGCGTGCGTTTTGATCAAAGGGTTGATCCTCCGCGCTCACTGTCGCTCTCCCAACAGGGAACGAGCGTGATCATTCAGTGGGAGCCGCCCTACACACCTGCCGATAGTGTTGTTGGGTATTACGTCTATCGCACGCTGCCTGGAGGCGAGGAAGTTGCACTCACACCCGAACCAATCACTGAACCACGCTATACAGACACCTACCGCGTTGAAGGACCTGTTCGCTATGCTGTTCGGACAGTCGGTCGAGTTCGGACGCCCAGCGGTGTTATCCACGATTTGAGCCCTGCGGTACGGAGTGAAATCGCGACCACATATGCCGAGAACATTGCTGCGAGCGTTTATCCATCCGTTGAGCTGAGCATTTCACCCAATCCGAGCAATGGACCTGTCCGCATCGTTGCTCGTTCAACGATTCCGTCGCCGCTAAGGATTGAGATTCGTGCACTCGACGGACGGACGGTCGCGACGCTTTACAGCAGCACAGTTTCGGATTCGATTGTGCTGTCGTGGGATGGACGCACTGTTGCCGCTGGGACGTATTTTGTTACAGCACTGTCTCAGGGTTCGGCAATTGTTCGACCACTGGTTCTGCTCCCATAGGGCATACAGCCTTGGCTTAGCCAAGGTGAGCAAAGCGCCCCAGGACCATCGCTGCCGCCAGCACCAGAGAAAACACAAGGTGTAATTGCGCTGTCAACAAATCCAAAAAGCTAAAGGCTACGCGTGCATGGTTGAAGGCGACTTTGACGTTTCGCCACGCCAGCGGCAGCGTTAGCAAAACTGCTGATGCCCACACCGGCACCATCCCAAGTGCCATCAGCCACAGCACCGCACTGTACGCTCCCACCAGCAATGCAACGTAGTAGTACGCCGAGCCTCGCTCGCCGAGTATCCCTGCAAGGGTCGTATAACCGGCAGCTTGGTCTTCGGCAATGTCGCGGTAGTTGTTGCCATGCAGTATCGCAACCGTCAGCAATCCTACTGGAATCGAAAGCCACACCGGGAGCCAGTTCAGCTCCGCCGTCTGGACATAGTACGCACCCAGTGCCATCAGTGGACCGAACGCGAGAAACACAGCAAGATCGCCGAGTGCACGGTATTTCAAACCAAGCGGCGGTACAGTGTAGAACACACCAATTGCTGCACCAAGCGCCATCAGTATCCACACTGCCGGTCCACTCAGTGCAACAAGGACACCACCCAATGCAGCGGCAATGATCAGAAGCACAATGCCGAGCGTGATGTGTTGGCGTGGTGACATCAGGCCATCAACTAGAACACGGCTCGAACCAAGCACTTTCCAGGTATCTGCTCCGCGTCGCCAGTCCATGTAGTCGCTGATGACATTGATGCCAGCATGTGCTGTCATCGTACCGATGAGCACAAGCAGAAACTTCCACCAGTCCACCTCTGGTGCCGCAAGCGAGCCGACCAGAACCGGTGCAATCGTTGCCGGAAATGCAAACGGTCGGATTGCCTTCCACGCTACTTTCCACCACGGCTCGCGGTCACGATGACTGCGGAAATACGCCATGACCTGCTCGGTAATCTCCACTTCCATGCGGGGTTGCCAGACACGACTAAAGTCCGATACGAAAAGCTTGGTCGGTCGTATGCGAAAGAGCATCACGCCGGGGATCATCTTCGCATAGAGCACCAGTTCAATTGCTTTGCGGAAGATGATACGGGCTTCCGGTCGCTGCTCGATCGGACCCAAGCATTCGATGATACCCATTCCTTGCACAAAACGATCGGGAACACCACGCTCGATGACAAAAAACACCTCCGGGTTTTCGATCGCATTGCGGTAGTTGCGCCCTTGCTCGAGTGCGACGTAAAGATAGCCATCCTCTTCGCCGAAGTATGCTTTCCCTGCCCAGATTCCTTCGGCACCACGCGTCACCAGCGTAAAGGCTTTATTCCGGCGAAAGACATCTTTGGCAACATCGAGTGCAGCGGTATTCATCGTGTCCTCCAATATTGACTGACTGTTCGGTCGGCAAAAATACAACCTGCAGCCTCCCGCACACACGGCAGCGGCTCC
>JBBIUD010000097.1:0-6042 GCA_037440485.1 Chlorobiota bacterium | reverse complement strand
CGCAGCGTGTTCTGGGCGCATCGGAATCTCAAACGCTGGCGATCGCGGCACGAGCGAAGGAATTAGCCCGTGCGGGGTATCCCGTCGTATCGCTGGCAGTCGGTGAGCCAGACTTTCCAACGCCGGCATGCGTGCGTGCAGCAGCCATTGCAGCTATTGAAGCTGGGAAAACGCGCTACACAGAATCTGCCGGCATCCCTGAGCTGCGTCGCGCTGTTGCGGAGAAATTTCGTCGTGAGAATGCACTGCCCTTTGCCACCGAGGACACCGTGCTCATTTCGTGCGGTGCAAAACACAGCATCATGAATGCTCTGCATGCCATCTGCAATCCCGGTGATCGAGTGCTCGTTATTGCGCCGTACTGGGTGAGCTATCCCGCCATGATAACCCTTGCGGGCGCCGAGCCGGTGATCCTTGCCACAACATCGGAGGACGGCTTCAAGCTCAAAGCAGAGCAGCTTCGGTCGTTGCTCAATGCGCGAGTTGCGTGTGTCATTGTCAATTCTCCGTGTAACCCTACCGGCGCAATGTATGCGCGGGAGGAACTCGACGATCTGGCAACTGTCCTGGCTGACCACGACTGCTACATCATCAGCGACGAGATTTACGAAAAGCTGGCGTACTCGCGCGAGCACGTCAGCATTGGTTCGCTCGAACCAGTTGCCGACCGCACAATTACCGTCAACGGCTGCTCGAAGGCATACGCAATGACGGGGTGGCGCATTGGTTTTATGACCGGTCCACCCGAGGTGATCGCGCAAGCAGCGAAGGTGCAAAGCCAGGACACCTCAAACCCAACGACTGTCGCGCAGTATGCGGCATTAGCAGCGCTCGAGTGTGCCGACGCAGATGTTGCTCGCATGCGCGCTCGATTTGCCGAGCGCCGGCAATTGCTTCTGTCGTTGCTTGCAACTGTGCCGCACGTCCGTGCATTTCCGCCCGACGGTGCATTTTACGTCTGGCTCGATATCCGTTCGCTGCTCGGCGCTCAACGAAGCTCGCATGAATTTGCAACAGAGTTGCTCGAGCAGTACTACGTGGCAACTGTTCCGGGCGAAGCATTCGGCATGAGGGGCTACCTTCGGCTGTCGTTTGCAACCAGCGAGGATGCCATCGAACAAGCAGTAGAGCGACTGGCGACGTATATCCAAACCTTATCAGCGTAGCCAATATGGGAAGCCAGAAGCACAGCACAACTCTTCCAGAGCGATTGGTCGAGCAGTTGTTGCAATCAGCCATTGTCTGTTGCTATGCCGCTGGCGAGCGTATTACCATCCCGAATCAACATCCTCGCAGCGTTCCCTTTGTTCTCGATGGCGTCGTCAAGGTGCTCTACCATCTCGACCGAGGCGAAGAGGAGCTGCTGCTCTATTTCCTCGAGTCGTCGGATTACTGTTTGCTCTCGCTGCTGGCAGCAGTGCGCCGGAGCCCCTCGCAGGTGTACGGCGTTGCAGAGACAAATTGCCGGGTTGCCTTCATTCCCGTCGAACATTTCCTGACGTGGGTCGCACGCGAGCCACTGCTGCTGGAGCACCTCTTCGGATTGTACCATCGGCGCATCGAGGAATTGCTCGAGCTTATTGGCTGGCTCAAATTTGCACGGCTGCGGGATCGAGTCCTGACTGTGCTCCAGCAGAAGTGCAGCTACACCGGTCGGACCGAGCTGACGATTACACACGAAGAGTTCGCACACGAGTTAGGAACGTCCCGCGTGGTCGTCTCGCGCATCCTCAAAGATCTCGAACGCGAGGGTATTGTTGAGCTACACCGCGGTGCCATCCGATTGCTTCAGAACGGCAGATAGTTTTCTGTAACTGTTGTTACACACCGGGGGCATTCCAGGACACTAAGTTTGTGCGTGGTTTCATCGTTGGTGGGTACAGTCAATGAAACGCTCGCATTACCAGGTTCTTGTCATCGGTGGTGGGAATGCCGGACTATCGGTTGCCGCACATCTATTGCGCCGGAAGCGTTCGCTCCAGATTGGGATCATCGAACCCAGCGACAAGCATTACTACCAGCCAGCCTGGACGCTCGTCGGTGGTGGTGCCTACGACATTGCAAAAACCGTCCAACCAGAGGCAAAGTATATCCCTGCCGGTGCTGATTGGATCAAGGACCGCGCAGAAGAAATTATCCCCGATAGCAACACGGTCGTCACTGCCAGCGGCGAGCGCTACAGTTACGACTACTTGGTCGTCTGTCCTGGCATCCAGCTCGACTGGCACAAGATCAAGGGTGCCGAGCAGTGGCTCGGCAAGCGCGGTATCACCAGCAACTACACCTTTCAGACAGCGCCATACACCTACCAGTGCATTGCCAGCTTTACGGGAAAAGGCAAGGCACTCTTTACCGCACCGAATACTCCGATCAAGTGTGGCGGTGCTCCGCAGAAGATCATGTACCTTGCAGCCGACAATTTCCGCCGGCGCGGCATCCTCAAACCCGACATGGTGCATTTTTACTCTGGTGGCGGCGTAATCTTCGCCGTGCAGAAGTATGCCGAGGTACTCAAAAACGTCTGCCGGCGCTACTACATCAGCACACATTTTTTGCATAACTGCGTCGAGGTAGACGGCGACAATAAGGTTGCGTACTTTGAGGCAAAAAACGGTGATGCGATCGAGCGTGTTGCCGTCGAGTTCGAGATGATCCACCTAACACCGCCGCAGAGTGCCCCCGACTTCATTAAGCGTAGTCCACTGGCGGTTCCGAATGATCCGCTCGGCTGGATGGAAGTGGACAAGCACACACTCCAGCACCCACGCTTTCGGAATGTATTCGGCATTGGAGACGTGACCAACACACCGAACGCAAAAACGGGGGCAGCCATTCGCAAGCAGAATCCCGTCCTGGTCGAAAACTTGCTCTACTGTATCGAGCACAACACGACCGAGATTCCAGCCCCGAAGCAGTACAATGGCTACGGCTCGTGTCCTTTAGTCACTGGTTACGGCAAGCTCGTGCTGGCGGAATTCGACTACAACAACACGCCACAAGAAAGCTTCCCGTTCGATCAGGGGAAAGAGCGCTTTAGCATGTGGATGCTCAAAAAAGAAGTGCTTCCGCGCCTGTATTGGCATGCGATCTTGCGCGGCAAGATGCAAGGATAGCGTTTTTCCCTCCTCAACCCCTGCAGGGCATGTGCTCGCTGTTCGGGCAATGCCTTGCGGGGGGATAAGGAGCGGTCGGTTTATCCAGCCCAGCGCAGACGCAAGCTATTGGTGACAACCGATACAGAGCTTGCCGCCATCGCAAGGCTTGCAAGAATCGGATGGAGCATGATTCCCGTCCACGGATAGATCACGCCCGCGGCTATCGGAATCAGCACAAGGTTGTAGATAAACGCCCAGCCTAAATTCTGTTTGATGATTCGCACCAACGAGCGCGACAGCGTGTGCAGCCGCAATAGCGGTGCAAGCTGTTTACCCACGAGCGTCACATCGGCAGCATGGACGGCAACGTCGCTGCCGCTCCCAATGGCAACACTGGCATCAGCCTCGGCGAGTGCATTGGCGTCGTTGATACCATCGCCGACCATAACGACAGCACCGCTGTGCTGCTGACGGAGCTGGCGGACGTACTGGCTTTTTTGATTCGGCAGTGCTGGTGCAACCACATGCTCAATACCCAGCTCGGCTGCAACCTGCTTGGCAACAGGCGCACGGTCGCCGCTGACCAAATGCAGCACCATTCCCCGACGGCGCAGTTCCGCGATCACCTCCGCCGCATCGGAACGGCGCTGATCGGTAAGCCAGACGATGCAGAGCAGCCGACCATCGGCAGCAATCATCACTTCTGTTGCCGCCGTACTGCTGCTGTCGGGAACAGCAATCCCGTGCTCGGCAAGATAGGCGCTATTGCCGACGATAATGGTGTGCTCAGCGGTCCAAGCACGGAAGCCACGCCCACGAACTTGTTCGATCTGGAAATCGCCCGTCGGCTCGACGTCCAACCATTCGGCAATAGCCTGCGAAAGCGGATGCGTGCTGCGCTGAAGTGCTGCTTTGACCAGTGGCGCGAGCGCGTGCTGATCGGAGGCTGACACAAACCATCGCGCATCGCGAACAACCGGTTTTCCGACGGTCAGAGTACCGGTTTTATCGAACACAACATGACGCATTCGAGCAATCTGCTCGAGTGCACGCGCATTTCGAATCACGATGCCGAGCTGCGCAGCCCGCCCAATGGCAACCGCAACGGCTGTCGGTGTCGCGAGCCCAAGTGCGCAGGGGCATGCAACAATCAACACCGAGACAACTGCCACCACACCATAACTGGCCGACGCCTCGGGTGCAAGAATCATCCACGCTGCCAGCGCAAGAACTGCAATACCGACGACGACCGGCACAAAGACCGCAGAAATGCGATCGGCAAGCTCCTGGGATTGGGTTTTACTCGACTGTGCACGCTCGACAGCGCTAATCATGCTGCCGAGAAACGTTCCTCGTCCGATCGCACGTGCTTCGATCGTCAGCGAGCCATCGCCGTTGAGCGTACCGGCATAGACTCGATCGCCACTGCGTTTGACAACGGGCAGCGATTCACCGGTCAGAAGCTGCTCATCTACCCACGATTCGCCATCGGTCACGATACCATCAACCGGAAGACGCTCACCGGGCAAGACCACGATCCGATCACCACGCTGCACATGCGCCAGCGGAATATCCTCGATCGAACCGTTGCACAGGCGATGAACAATCTGCGGCTGCAATGCGATAAGCTCAGACAGAGCAGCGGTTGCCTTCAGCCGTGCCGCATGCTCGAGGTATTTCCCCAGCAAAATGAATGCGATGATCGTCGCCGCCGACTCAAAGTACGTGTGTGGTTCAATACCCTGCGAGCGAATGAAGGTCGGCTCGAGAAACGCCACCATGCTCCACAGCCACGCAATGCCGGTACTCAATGCAACGAGAGTGTCCATTGCCAGTTCACGGTGACGCACCTGCGACCATGCCCGAATAAAGAACATGCGTCCGAAGACAACCACCACGAGCGTTCCCAGCACTGCCGTCGCTGCGACTGCCCATTGTTCGGTATGCCACGGTCCCATCGCCAGCACAACGGTTGGCACCGTTGCCACAATAGCCCCAATGACCCTCCGCTGCATCTGGCTCAATGCTCGACGCTCGCGAGCGGTTGCTTCTGCCAGAGCTGTCGTCGGTTGTTCAGCGTAGATCAAGTCGTAACCGAACTCCCGCAGCGTTGCCGCAACATCTTCGGGTTGCACAACGAGCGGGTCGTATTCGAGCGTCACGGTTGCGCTGGCGACGCTAACGTCGGCTCGCCGTACTCCTGCCACTGAGCGCGAAAGCGATTCGATCGAACGCGCGCAGGCAGCACACGTAATGCCGATAACGGGGAACGTCTCGACAACAGTCGGGACAGCGGCAGATGCCTGCTGTTGCCCTGGATCAGTCATGACGTAACCATTTCGTAGCCGACTTTTTCGAGAGCTTTGCGCAGTATTTCTGGGTTGACTTTTTCAGGGTCGTAGGTGATGGTAACAGTGCTCTGTGCATCCAGTCGTGCGTTAACTTGACTGACACCCTCAACCCTGGAGAGTGCGCGCTCAACGGTTGCACGGCAATTTTCGCAATGCATACCTCGAACCTGGAAGCGTTCTTGAATGAGTTCAGCCATCGGAATGGAATCTCGACGTGAAACATTATCGCAGCACAAAACTATTCTGCCGAAGCGCAAACTGTTGTGCAGAATTGTGCACGGTCAGTACATGTTTTTTGTGAAACGTTTCCTCCTGCTGGTGGAATACCCTCTACAGACGGCAGCATTCATCGTGGAGTGAGAGCACCTGTGGTTGCTGATACGCGCTATGGATTTCCGTCGTTGCCATGGCAGTATCGCTCCTCGGCGCTCCAACGGCGGCACTCCAGGTGGGTGCGAGCAGGAGAATGTCCAACTAACCGAAGGTAATTCACAATGATCCGAACTGTATTGTCCCACTTGCTTTGTGTCGTGGGATTATCTGTTGGAGTTCTTGCCTCGAATCTATCCAGCCATGCTCCGACCACAGAATGTGAT
>JBBIUD010000096.1:0-6190 GCA_037440485.1 Chlorobiota bacterium | reverse complement strand
TTTATCCTGCCCGGCAGGATAAATCGTCGTCACTGTCGCCGTAAAAATGCTGTCGGGATATGCGTCGAGCGTGTAGAGAACCTGTGCGCCGAGACGGAGGCGGTGTGCATCGGCGATGTCGCAGTAAATGTCCAGGTAATGCTCGTTGCTCCGACCAAGCAGCAAAACAGGTTGCTGTGTTGTGACCTGTTCGCCGACGGACCGATACTTTGTCAGCACACGACCGCTGACAGCAGCAGTTACCCGGAAATTATCGAGCGTTGTTTTTGCAAGCTCGAACTGACGCTGTGCCTGCAGGAGTTGGTTGCGAGCTGTTGCCTGTGCTGCTGTATAGCGTGCTCGTGCAGCCTGGTATGCCGCCCGCGAGCTTATCATGACTGCATACGCGCGATCGTATTCTGCCGCTGCGACGGCTCCAGTAGCGTAGGCGGAGCGAATGCGCTCGAAGTATGATGAATCCAGCTCGTAGCGCATGCGTGCGCTCTCTTGCTGTGCGCGCAATTCTGCAAGCTGGGGTGATGCAATGGTGTCTGCCATCTGTTGAGCAAAGCGGAGCGCATCCTCTGCACTGCGAAGACGAATGGTAGGATCGTCAGACTTGACCTCGAATAACACCATCCCGCTGGTGACACTATCACCGACAGCAACATAAAGCCGTGTCAGTATGCCTTGCACCGGAGCAAAAACGCGATACTGATCGGCGGTGCGCAGTGTACCGCTGGCATAGACTGCCTCGACCAGATTGGTGGGATGAACGCGATAATAGGTGGTTTTCGATGTGCATCCGATCAGTAAGAGTGCTGCCCACGCTCCGGCAGCCACAAACCAATTCTGCATACGCAAACAACAGTGTGCCTACGAAAATAGCGTTGGCATGGACGCTGGCTATAGGCGGACATCGAGCTGAACGTACGCGCGTGTGTCGTTTGTGCCGACGACTTCGGTTGGTCCGCTGCCGAGTGAGCCGACGTCGAGTCGTTCGGTGGAACCATAGCGAACCCACAGCGCGATACGATCAATCGGTTGCCATCGCAAATACCCGAACCAGCGACTGCCGCTGCCATAGAGCGGAACGCTCACAAGCAAGCCCGGCGCTAATTGCTCGAATGTGTACACCGCGGCGTTGAATGACGTGGTGCGGTACATTGTGCAGCGGCCGCCAATGGCAAAGCGATCGCTGAGCGGGATGCTCAGCTCGGCAAACGCAGCAATGCCGCGCTCCGCGCTGCTTCTGGCAGATTCGGTCGGGACTCTCCAGAGATGCTCCAGACGGAATCGCGCGGTCAGTCCGCGTGCTGGTGTGTGTTGAAGTTCGCAGCGGATTGTTGTGCGAAGTATCTCTTCGGCAGCGGTGCTTTCGTCCGTCGGTCGGTCGTCGGTTCGATGCTCCTGTCGCAGGCGAAGAAAGAGCAGCGTACTGCTGTTCAATTGCACGCGGAGTTCGTTGAAAAGATCAACGCCTCGGCGCAGGCGTGGGAGTGTGCCGAGCGTTGCGATGTGCTGGTATATGTCAGCGTAGCCAAGGTACTGCCACCCTTTGGCAAGCACAGCCCGGATGCCCCAGTAGATGCCCAGCTCGTTTGATGGCTGCGAAGACTCGCCAAAGTTGTAGCCAAAGGGCGAACGGAACGTTGGGGCATACCATCGCAGTCCGACTGCAATCGTTGCTCCGTCGAAGCGGTATTCAATGCCAGTGCGAGCTGCAAGGTTAGCTGCGTTGTCGCGAGCACATTCGACGGTCCAGCTAAGCTGCACGCCGGTGTATGCTGCGTACACAGAGCCGAAGATTCCTCGCTGCCCGTACATGACCAGCGATGATGTGCTGGCGATCGGGAAAGGATAGAGCAACCCAAGCAGAACAATGCCTGCGTTCCACTGCGGCGTCTGCACCTCGACGCTGGCGATTGCTGCTTGTTCGGTTATCCGGTGACGACGCGCAAGCTCGGATGCAGTGCGGTGGTAGCCATCGGTTGCCAGCGAGGTGATGACCCCAGCAACAGTATCAACCGACGCACTTCGCGGCAGCGCAGAGATCGCACCACGCAGTAGTACGCGTGCAGAATCGCCAACCCCGATCGGATGCTCGACAGCTATGCCCCGAAAGAAGCGGTATTCCATAGCAGAGCGATACGGCGCAATGCCACGACCAAATTCGGTGCAGGGTGTGATGACGTCAGTACCTTTCCGTGCGCCGAATGGACGCCACAGAAGTAATCCCATGCCGGTTTCCACGTAGTAATCCCCAACGATGATGCGGTTTGTGCCAAGCTGCGTCTGCACCGATAGCGACGCAAAATCTGCCAACAAGGGTTCGCCGGCGTCTTTGTTGGTCACCGCAGAGACAGCCGTCGAACCGACTGTTGCGGTGGCGCGTATGTAGAGTTCATCGGCTGTGCCGCGGAAACGTCCGTCGCTGGATGCAACCGGTGGTGTCACCCAGAGCATTGCTCGTGTTCGCACATTGATTGGAAATCCTGCCAGTGGCTCGCCGGCAAGCCGCGTGCACTGCTCCAGCACGTAGCGTTGCTCATGAGTGCATCCTATTGCCTGGCACAATTCAGCGATGGTCGAGAACCGGCGCGTACCGAGTGCGCGTAGAATTCGTCGGGCAGTGCTGCGAGAAATGTAGGGTAGCTCGATGAGCTGGTCGAACCGCGCTGAATCGAGCAGGATTGGATTGTCGCGGTAGTATTCGATGCGATCGAGATCGGGCGTGGGTAACGTTTCACCGGCAATTTGCTCGAGCACGGCGTCCTGGGCGTGGGCAATGGTGGCAACCAGGAGGAGCAGTTGTGCGGACCGTTTCACCATCGGTATCCAATCCCGATCGTCGGACTTACTCCGAGGCTGAGGTGGTAGTGGATTGTTGCGACGAGTGCAAGACTGCTGCTTGCATCGAGTCGAGTGCTGACCTCTGCGCTCTGTGGAACGGTGCAGTATGCAACACGGAACCGCAGCATTTCGAGCACATCCCAGCGGAGCGCCACCACAAAGCCTGTTGGCAGTCGAAGTGGCAAGGCGATGTCGGCGTCCATCGCCAGACCGTCGCCGAGCGCGCGACTGATGCCCAGACGAAACTGCGAGAGCGCACCTGCCGAAGATGCAGCACGCTCTGCCTGCCCGACATTGATGCCTGTAGCAGCGATTGCCGTGAGTGTATCGAGCGCAAAAACCATCTGGGCGTTGACGGTCACCAAGTGTTCTGCGGCAAACCCCCGTGCCCGTGCGAATGTGTAGCTGAACGTCGCGCCAGCAACCAGAGCATCACTGAGTGCAACCGCACCTGCTGCTGCGATACTGATTTCGGTGTACTGCTCCATGCCCAATGCACCAACGATCAGTGCTCCGGACCACGCATCGGTTTGGTAGCGTGCTTGTCCGTGCACCGTTTGTAGCTGGCTGATACCAAAGCGCGATGGTACAACCCACGTCGCAATATCGGGGCGATGGGGAGCTGCGATAGCAACAGGTGCGACAGCATCGGCAAAGGGTGTCACAAGCGTTCTCCCTGTTGCTGTGACGATCGCTGCTGGTGTGGTGACGACTGTTTGCCCCCATGCTCCAGTCTCGACGACAAGAGCCATACAGCAAATACCACAGCAGCGGAGTATTTTTGGTGTGCAATCCATTGCATCACCACCGAGTGTTCTGCTATGCCGAAAATACAGTGGTCGTTTGTTGTTGCGTTTGTGCTGGGTACACAGGTTCTCCTCGCACAGGAATTTGAGCCACGAGTTGTGGTGGATGTGTCCATGCTCTCGCCCGAACTGCGGCAGGACGTCTCAACCATGCAAAGCGACGTGCTAACGTACCTTCGGCAGCAGAGCTTTAGTGGCAAGGAATGGCAGGGTCCAAAAATTCCCGTTGAGCTGACGATCTACGTCACCAGCGGTAATCTTGCATCGCGGCGATATTCGGCGCGGTTGCTCTACAGCTCCAGCATCAATCTCGATAGCGGGCGCACCTCTCCCATCCTGCGGGTGCTCGATCAGCAATGGTCGTTCCCCTATACGCTCAACCAGCAGCTCACCTACCAATCGCTGCGCTTTGATCCGTTCTCGACCTTGATTGACTTCTACTCCTTCATCGCGCTGGGACTCGACGCAGATTCATACGAATACCTGGGCGGCACAGCGTACTATCAGCGTGCACAGGAGCTGTGCATACTCGGTGCATCGAACAATGCGCCGGGCTATACACAGGTTGTGCAGCAGCCTGGTGAATTGACCCGCATTTCGCTGGTGACCGAGCTGCTCAACCCGCGCTTTGAAACATTCCGCAAGCTGATCTTCGATTACCACTTCGACGGCATGAATCGGTATGCCTGGGCGCCAGACTCCGCGCGGGCAGCGATCGAAGAGGTGCTCGCGAAAATGGTTCGGTTCAAAAACGACCTTGTCCAGCCGAGCTATTTAGTGCGGTTGTTTTTTGATGCAAAGATCAACGAGCTGTGCGAGGTCTTCCGGGGGACGCGGAATCGGCGAGTGCTCGATATGCTGCGCTTGCTCGATCCGGGTAATGCCTCGGTTTACCAAGCAGCGATCGAACAGTAGGGGGAAGCGTGCGCATTACTTTCTTCGGTGCTGCGCAGACGGTTACCGGCTCGATGCATCTGGTCGAGTGCAATGGGTACCGGCTCCTGCTCGACTGCGGACTCTACCAAGGACGTCGTGCCGAAGCGTATGCGATCAATCGCGATTTTCCTTTCGATCCGCGTTCGATTGATGCAGTCCTACTGTCGCATGCACACATTGACCATTCGGGCAATCTGCCGACGCTGGTCAAGCGTGGCTTCCGTGGGCTGATTTATGCAACGGCTGCTACGCGCGATCTCTGCACTATCATGCTTGCCGATAGCGCACACATCCAACAGAGTGACGCTGCATTTCTCAGCCGTCATGGCAAAGAGGCTGCCGAACCGCTCTATGATCTTACCGACGTTGGAAAAGCCATGGAGCTCTTCCACACTGTCCCCTACCGACGGCGGTTCATTGTCCTTCCGGGCATCGAGGCAGCATTCTACGACGCGGGGCATATCCTCGGCTCGGCAGCAATTATGCTCTGGCTACGCGACAATGGACGCACCGTGCGATTGCTCTTTACCGGCGATGTCGGACGCTCCGTGCCCGTTTTACTCCGCCCACCAGACACCCCACCGCAACCCGACTACATCATTTGCGAATCAACCTACGGCGGTAAGCAGCACCAGCCAGCCGATACGACAATGGACGTCCTCCGTTCGTTGATTGAGACGACTGTCCATCAACGCGGCAAACTCATCATACCCGCCTTTAGCGTCGGACGAACTCAAGCGGTGGTGTACTTCCTCAACGTGCTCAGCAACTCCAACCAGTTGCCGACGATTCCGGTCGTCATAGATTCACCGCTTTCAACCAGTGCAACGCATGTCTATCGGATGCACCCGGAGTGCTTCAGCGATGATGTGCGCCTGGCGATGCTCAGCGATCCCGATCCGTTTGGTTTTGAGTCACTTCGCTATACCCGCAGCGCGGACGAATCGAAAGCACTCAACACCAAAGCCGGTCCGATGGTCATCATCTCAGCTTCGGGTATGTGTGAAAGTGGACGCATACTCCATCACCTGCGTAACAATATCGAGGACCCAGCAACGACAGTGCTGCTGCTTGGGTTTATGGCACAGCATACGCTCGGTCGTCGTTTGGCAGACGGTGCCGAGCGTGTGCGCATTCTCGGCGATGAGTTTCGCGTGCGGTGCCGAATTGAAGTCTTGCACTCCCTGTCGGCGCACGCCGACCAGGAAGAGTTGGTGCGGTACCTCGAACCGCTCGGCGCTCGGCGAGTGCAGCATGTCTTTCTGGTGCACGGTGAGCCAACAGCGCAATCACTGCTGACGGAGCGGTTGCGCAGTGCTGGTTGGCAGTCGGTGAGCAATCCATCGCGCGGCGAATCATTTCCCCTGTAGGCAATGCAAGATGTAGCTGTTGGTATTGTTGTCAATGCTGGGCGCGTGCTCCTTGGCAGACGCAAGGCAGGCGCGCGGTACCAGGGTGTCTGGGAGTTTCCTGGTGGGAAAGTCGAGCTGGACGAAACCCCGACTATGACACTTCGCCGCGAGCTCCGCGAAGAACTCGGCATCGAAACTGCAACGCTTGCGTTCCTTGCCACACACGAGCATCGCTACAGCGATGGTGGTCATTTTCGGGTGTGG
>JBBIUD010000095.1:0-6294 GCA_037440485.1 Chlorobiota bacterium | reverse complement strand
CTGCTATGGCTAAAGTTCCGCTCTATACCATTGCGCATGCTCGTAGCGGCGATAAAGGTGATGCTGCCAATTGTGGCGTCATTGCACGTCGTCAGGAGTGGTATCCGATCCTTTGCGAACAACTAACGCCTGAGCGTGTCAAGGAGTACTTTCGTGGTATTTGCTTTGGACCGGTGGAGCGATATGAATTGCCGAATCTATGGGCACTCAATTTTGTCCTGCACAATGCGCTCGGTGGTGGGGGAACTGTTTCGCTCAAGCTTGATGCACAGGGAAAGACCATCGCATCTGCAATGCTCATGATGGAAATCGAAGTGCCCGATCACGTCGCTGCGTCGCTATGAGCGCTATTGAGATTATCCCCTTGCGCCCGGAACGGTTCGATGAGATGTTTGCGTTGATTTGCGCGCTCGCTGAATACGAAAAACTCACACCACCCGACACAGCAGCGCGCGAGCGGCTTTACGCGGATGCATTCGAGCGAACACCACCGCGCTTTGAATCGCTGCTGGCGATCGCTGACGGTACCACGTGTGGGTACTGCATCTATTTCGAAACGTATTCCTCGTTTTTGGCAAAGCCCACACTCTATGTTGAGGATGTCTTTGTACTGCCGCAGTGGCGAGGTCATGGGATTGGGGCGGCATTGTTTGGCAGACTTGCTGCCCTTGCAAAGCAGCGTGGGTGTGGACGCATGGAGTGGATGGTTCTCGACTGGAATGAGCCTGCGCACCGATTTTACCGTGCACTCGGCGCTGAGCGGCTTGTCGAGTGGCAACTATATCGCCTAACCGATGACCGATTATCGCACCTTGCCAATGCGATTGGGTAATTTTTTGCTGCGTGCGTTCGTGGGAATGCTCGGCGGTGCAATCGCTTTGTATGCACAGCAAGGAATGACACGCGAAGAGTTTTACCGAAAGTTAGAGTCGTACTTCGATCGCGAGCTGATTGGCGATCTCAACAAAGCATTTCCTTCTGCAGAAGAACTCACGTTTTATTCCTGGGATGCAGGAGACTTTTCGGGTGATGGTAACTACGACCTTGCATGCGTTGTTCGCCATCGGGCAGAGAAAGGCAAGCGGCTGCGCGTCTATTTGTTTGTTGACATTGATGGATTCCTCACGCAGATCGCGGCGAAAGATTTCCGTTTTATCGAGTTACCGATCGAAGTAGGAGTCGTCATTCGATATGGCGTGTGCTACATAACCGAAAAGCTTCAGCAATTCAACTGGCGCTATACGGGGTATCGTTTCGATGGATTTGCGCTCATTCAAACAACGGTATTTCAAACACGCCGCGTCGGTAGCTACACACAGCAACAGGTTCTCGACTATGCCAGGCTTCAGCGCAGCGAGCGTTGGTCTATAACACAGTCGGGCAATCTTGAATTGGAACGCCGGTGTGGTATTGTTCCCCTCTATCCGCGTCGTAAGCCACTGAGCCATGGTTACCAGCGTCGTGTGTGGTTGACAAGCGTTGATTACGTTCTGCGTGGCTCCTACTACTGGCAGGGTCCGCAGGATTGCTCGTTTTCAATTGCGGGAGCTTACGACTCAACATTTGTGTACCTATCCCTTGCCGTCCGTGATGATGCAGTCGTCACTGGTTACTGCGATACGTGTGCAGCAGATCGAGTCGAATTGTGGTTCGATCTGTTCAAAAGCGACACAGGATTGCCAAGCATAGCTCTTCGTCGGGTCAAGCGTGGATATGTGCTCCGCACCCGACCGGATGCACCAATGGTTGGTCTGGGGATTAGCCTCGGTGATTTTGAGCAAAAGCCTGCGTCGGTGAAGCTGTTAGTCAGTGACAGCAGCCTGCTAACCCGCCTGCGGCTGAGAACGCTGCCTGACGTGGTCGCTCTCAGTGAACGCGATAGCAGTCGTGGCTATATCGTTCGGATTCGTATTCCATGGCTGCTCCTGTCGAGTGATTTTGTTCCTACAGAATCATCAACACAAGCGATCGGCTTTTTAGCATTTGTGACCGACGTTGATAATGAATTCCGTCCCGAAGAAGCAACCGTGATAGCCAATGCCATGTACAACGATGGAGTTATTGCTACCGAAGGGGAGTTGGTTGTATTGCCAGCCGGTGCGTTGTTGGGCAGTGTCGAATATGTGCATGCAGATTTGATTGTTGGGCAACTTCGCCGGCGAGGATTTTAGCAATGATCAAGCCAGTCGTCCGTGCCGATGAACGATTTGCGCTTTCTGGACCACACAGTCGTTGGGAGGAATTGCGCTTTATCGTGCGTGTAGGCTGGGAGTTTTTGCGTGGTTTTCGTGCCTTGCATTTTGTCGGTCCATGCATCACTGTGTTCGGGTCTGCACGTATTACCCCAGACCACCCGTACTACGCTCTGGCACACAAAGTCGGCGAGGCAATAGCTGCACTCGGGTTTACGGTCATGACTGGTGGTGGACCTGGCTTGATGGAAGCAGCCAATCGCGGTGCACGCCAAGCAGGTGGTCGTTCTATCGGCTGCAACATCGAGCTGCCACACGAACAGCAACCCAATCCGTATCTCGATCGGTGGATTACAGTGCGGTATTTCTTTGTGCGAAAAGTGCTGCTGGTCAAATATTCGCATGGATTTGTAGTTATGCCTGGTGGGATTGGTACGCTCGACGAGCTCTTCGAAGCATTGACACTGATACAAACGGGTAAAATCGAGCGATTTCCCGTCGTGCTCATGGGAACTGAGTACTGGTCGCCCGTGGAAGCGCTGTTAGAACAAATGGCAGAGGAAGGGACAATCTCCGACAGTGATCGCCAGTTAGTTTTGGTGACAGACTCTGTCGAGGCGATGCAGGAACACATAGCGCGTTATGCGCTTGAGCGGTTGCGGCGTCAGCAATCGCAGCCAATTACACCACTGCGACTGCTGGGCGAGCGGATTCGAGTGTAGCGGTCGCTCAGAATTCGACCGGCTGCCATATTTTTGCAGCCTGTAACGAGGTTCTTTGAGCGTTGTGACGATGTTCCAATCGCAGCAATCACGACCACCGAGTACTGTTTTGCGTCAGCTTGCGCCGCTGGCAACGCTCGGCGTTGAGCTAACGGTGACGGTGCTCATTTGTGGAGCGATTGGGTGGTATCTCGACGATGCAGTGGATTCAAAGCCAGCCTGGACCATCACCGGGTTTATCGTTGGGATTGCTGCTGCGATTGTGCAATTTATCCGCACTGTTCAACGGCTCACCCGAGAGCGTCGTACGTTGCTGTCGCAATCATCGGGTGGAGCCAAGCATTGACCGAGCTTTCTCGCACACTGGTGAGCATCGTGGCTGGTTTTGTGCTCAGTGCAGCAAACATTACAGCCGGATTGCTCGTCGCGCGACGAGCGCAACGGTTGCCGGTCAATCGTGCGACAACACTGGTGCTGACAGCCATGGGTGTGCGACTTGTGGTCATGGTTATGCTCATTGGCGCCATTGTCTCGCTCGTGGATGTCAATCGGCTTGCTTTTGCGCTGACGCTCATGATCTCGTTTTTCGTGATGGTGCTTGTGGAAGCTTTTTTTTTACACGCCCGCCACGAAAAAGCTAAGACACCCTTGATCCGTCGCCGCTACCGGCGACCAAGAGTACCGTTTACTGTTTGGTAACGCATGAGTTCGACACGACCTGATACACTCCAATTGCAGCAAACACATTCGGAGGATATTCCTCCCAATCAGGTAATTCCCCATCTCCTCGAGGAGCTGGGCGATCACCATGAACTCAACATTGCGTTTACAACCTCGGACGTGCTACCCATCATTTTGTACGATGAAGGGAAGTGGCACTTTTACCGGAATACCCATGCCATGGAGCACGCCGGACAGTACCGACTTATCAAGGGACACCCTGTTCGTACGCGAGATGGACATGCACCAACGCTGGACTTATCGGTTACTAATCTCGTTGTGTTTCAGTGGATTGGTATGCTGTTGGTGCTGGGGGTATTTTTTTGGGTAGGGCGTCGGTATCGCCAGCAGCCACTGTCTCCTCCGCGGGGAATCCAGAATGCATTGGAGGCAATTGTCGTGTACATTCGCGATGAGGTCGTGCGCCCCAATCTCCGATCGGAACGATTGGTGCGGACGTTCATGCCGTACTTCGTTGGTCTTTTCTGTTTCATCCTGGTTTTGAATTTGATCGGCTTATTGCCGGGTATGCATACGGCAACCGGTTCGATTGGGACAACTGCAGCTCTTGCAATCACGGCGTTTTTGGTAATCAATGGTGTGGCAATCCGTGAAATTGGCATCAAGGGATGGCTGCATCATTTGCTCGGTGGTGCACCAGTGTATTTAGCACCGATCATGGTTCCGATCGAAATACTGGGGTTGTTTACCAAGCCGTTTGCTTTGACGGTCCGTTTGTTTGCGAACATGTCGGCAGGACACATTATCCTGTTGTCGTTGGTTGGGCTGATTTTTTACTTCCGCTCGATCTTTGTTGCGCCAATGTCAATCGGCTTTTCCATTTTCATCTATCTGTTGGAAACCCTTGTCTGCTTTTTGCAGGCATACATTTTCACAATTCTAACGGCAGTGTTTGTTGGTTTGGCATTGGGTGATCATGCCCACGATCACCACGAGCACGTTGCCACTTCATAGTTTTTTGTTGAACCTTTTTCGGAGTTTTTGCGATGGATGGTTACGGTCTTGCATGGCTTGCCGCAGGGATTGGCTGCGGGATTACCGTGTTGGGTGTTGGTAATGGTATCGGGCGGCTTGCCGCAGCAGCGCTCGAAGCAGGTGCGCGTCAACCCGAAGCTGCGGGTGATGTGCGGACGACAATGATTATCGGTGCAGCGCTCATTGAAGGTGTTGCTCTGTTTGCATTGGTCGTCTGCATTTTCCTGGCGCTCAAAGGCTAACAGAGCCGTACTGGTGTCTACGCACCGGTGCGATGACTGCTGGAGCGGACATCGTCGAACATTATCCTTGAAGGCACACAATGGATGGACTTTTACAGATTAGTCCGGGGCTAATAATCTGGACACTGATCAACTTTAGCTTGTACCTATTCATCTTAGCCAAGTTTGGGTACAAGCCGCTCCGCACCGCATTGGAGCAGCGAGAACAAACGATCGCCGAGTCGCTTCGTTCGGCAGAGCAAGCGCGCGCTGATGCCCAGCGCCTTCTGGCAGAGGCAGAAGAGCAGCGCAAACGGGCACATGCCGAGATGGTAGAGCTTCTCCGCGATGCGCGCCAGCAAGCTGAACGCATCATAGCGAAAGCTGCTGAGGAAGGCGAGCGCGTCAAACAAGAAAAGCTCCACGAAGCAGAACGCGAAATCGAGCGCATGATCGCCGAAGCACGCACCACGCTCAAACGCGAAGTTGCTGAGCTTGCGCTTGCTGCAACCCAAAAACTGCTTGCCCAACAGCTCGATGGCGAACATCACCGCCATCTGATTGAGCAGTCGCTGGCTCAGTTGGAGCACACTAACTAAGCGATGGGTATGCGAAATCTCCGCGTTGCAAAACGATACGCACGATCATTGCTCGATGCAGCTTTAGAACACACAGCACTCGATGCGGTCAAGTCATCGGTGGAACTTATTCGTAATGCCATTTCTGAATCGGCACCGTTGCGTGCATTGCTGCGCAATCCCGTCATTGCTGCCGAACGGAAAGTGAGTGTATTGCGTGCAATATTCGGCGATCACATTCATCCACTGATGATGGCGTTTATTCAGCTTGTGTGCCTCAAGAGCCGGGAGAATCTCCTTGACCAAATTGCAGAGGAATTCATTGCCCTCTACAATCAACGTGAAGGAATCATTGCAGCGCAGGCAACCTCGGCAATACCGCTCGACAGTGATCTCCGCGCACGTGTTGAGCAAGTCGTTGAACGGCTATTCCATGGTAAACCTCAGGTTCGCTATCTGGTCAATCCTGCTATCCTGGGTGGATTGATCCTTCAGTGCGAGGACCTGCTCCTGGATGCAAGTCTTGCCGGTGCACTCGACCGCTTGCGGAGACAGCTCCTTTCAACAAACGGAAAACCAAACGTAGTACAATGAGGCTTAGGTGACAATGGTTGAAGTTCGTCCAGAAGAAATTTCTGCAATCTTGCGCAAGCAGCTATCCGGATTCGAGCTCGAAGCAGAGATCGAAGAGGTTGGCACTGTTCTCCAGGTTGGCGATGGTGTGGCACGTGTCTATGGGCTGACCAAATGCATGGCGTCTGAGCTCCTTGAATTCCCCAATGGCGTCATGGGTATCGCACTAAACCTGGAGGAAGATAATGTTGGGGTCGTTCTTTTTGGCGACGATCGCTTGGTCAAAGAAGGC
>JBBIUD010000094.1:0-6300 GCA_037440485.1 Chlorobiota bacterium | reverse complement strand
CTTGAGTATGTGCGACGCGTAGATACGCTCGTTGGCGCCCATTACCGCATTCGTATTACCGCAGACCGTATCCGCGCTGAACATGGTGATAGCGCTGCGCTGGCACGATTGGTTGATTTTGCTTCTCCCAGTTATGAGTTCATGACGCGCAGTGCTGCACTGAATGCTCTACGCACACTCAACTGGTGCGATAGCGTGCTTGCCCAGTATCTGGTGGAAGCACGTTTTCATTTCAATCACCGGTTGGCTGCAGATGCGCGTGATGTGATGGCACACTTCGCGCGACAAGCGCGTTATCGCTCGTTATTCTGGCGTCTGGCTCAGCAATTTGACCAACGCTGGCAACGCGAGCAGATCGAGCAGGTACTCCGATAAATGCTGTCTCCAACCTTGGAGCGTCAATACTGGCGGTGTGCCGAGAGCATAAGACTGTATTTTGCAGTGCCGCACTTGTTCGAGTAAACGAGAGACGCTGACCAAAACGTCTTGAGCGAGGAAGTTATGTTTCAAGTTTCGGAGAGATGAAGCAATGAAACCGACAATTCTGGCATCCATTCAAGAGCAGATTCAAGCAGAGCTGGAATCAGCGTATCTCTACTTTGCACTTGCGTTGCAGTGCAAGGATCGTGGCTTGCCGGGCGTTGCCCACTGGCTCATGGTGCAATACGATGAAGAACGCAGCCACGCAATGAAGTTTATCGAGCATGCCCATGCGCGGGGTCAATCTGTTTCGCTCAGCGATGTCCGTATCAAACGGCTCTCGTGGGATACACTCAGTGAGTTGTTCAACGGTGTTCTTGAGCACGAGAGATTTATCACTGCACGCATCCATGCACTCTACGAACAAGCGATGCGTGAACATGATTACCCACTCTTCCCCTTGCTTGAGTGGTTTATCGAAGAGCAAGTCGAAGAAGAAGAAACTGTGCGTACCATCCTCGATAAAATCGCGATGGTTGGTCAGAGTGGGTCAAGCTTGTATTTGCTCGATCAAGAGTTAGGCAGGCGAAGCAGCTAATCACACATTCCCGAAAACATCGGGATAGTCGTACTCGAGATACTTTTCGGTGGTGAAATACTTCTCCAGGCTGTCGAGGAACCAGGTCCATCCGGCTGCCAGTTCGTGGTAGTCTTTTGCGTTCTTGATGTGCCAGTGGCGAACGACGACGCGCGTAGTGGTACGACCAACGCGGATAATTTCAACGATAACCTTACTGCCTTTGGTATTGAGTGGGCTGATCCAGCGTAGCTCCCACCGCTTACCCGGCTGGTAGTCGGTAAATTCAGCGATTGGCATGCCCTCGCTAGTGTAAATCCGACCGCCGACATCGAACTCGAATCGCAAAGGCGGGTTGAGCCAGAGTGCTCGCTCTTCCTCACTTTCGATAGCCCGGCGTACACGTTCGATCGGTATGCGAAGCGTGCGACGCAAAGCAATGACATGCGTGTTGTTGTAGGAAACAAACGCCATGGTTCACTCCATCCCAGAGAACATCCGCAAAAAGTAATGCACCGATTACATCTTTTGTTTCACCATCGAATCATCGCGGTGTTATTTTTGCAACCGCCGTTCGGGGTGTAGCGCAGCCCGGTTAGCGCACCTGCTTTGGGAGCAGGGGGTCGTGTGTTCGAATCACACCACCCCGACGCACACACTCGAGCGCCGGCATAGATGAGCCGGCGCTTTTTGCTTTTTAGAATGCAAGGGTACCGGTCCGTTGTTGTTTGAGTGCGCGTGCGACTGCTGCCGGTAAGACGTCGAAGAAACGGTAACCTGTGGAGCGTTCGATGTCGGAAACAGTGGTGGTGTACCGATCCCAATCACCGCTGACCTCCGGACGGTTCGGCATGCGCACGGCAATGACGGGTGTTGTGCTCGTTACAGATTCGTGTGTTCGTCCCTTCGGCAAAACAACAATGATTTTGAAGCATTCGGCAGGAACGCGAACTCCGGCTCCGATTGTTGTTCGGCTCGTGTCGTGGTAGATAGGTCCTGCAATGATGTACAGCTCGCGATCGTATTCCTTACACAGACGCTCGACATACTCTTCCAACCGCAGCCATGGACCAGCATTCAGTGCGTGGTGCTGTGGCAAGATATTCGTTGTGAAAAATGTTGTTCGGTTATCCTCGGCGTTGCGCGTTCGCTCTTCGGAGCGAACCATATGTCCGCGATCAAACCCACTGCCGGTGTAGTCGCGGTGGAGCACGGGAGGAAACCGGGAAGGAAGCAGTGGATCGGGGAGAAATGGACCACGATAGCGTGGCGCTGGACCGTACCACCACGCGCTCTGATTCCACGCAACCCAGTTAGGGCACCGAGTCGTTGGATTGTAGGATAGCACGTACTGCGGACGCTCGATGATAACATCATCATCGGGGCTTGCATCCTTAGGCATACCCAAGAGCACGTGGATAGCAGGGCTCCCAATGAATCGTTCAGCTACGTAGTGTGTGGTGTCGTGTCCAAGGCTATCTCGAAGCGACTGGCTCAGGTGTGATGGCGTCGAATGCTGCTGGTACCAGACAATGGCATACCCAATCAGAAGCGCCACAATGCTCCAGATAATCTGCCGAGGATTTCGAGGTAATCGCCCTCGGCGTGTGCGGCTGTATGGTGTCGGCATTGTTAGTGGGTCGGATGGTCAATGGCAAATTGTTTTGCTGCCGGGTGCTCCAGCCAGGTTGCTAACGTCATGCCATGGGCATCCTTTTCGCTGACAATCGGCGTACCATCGAGTTGCCAGCGTATGCCGAGGGCAGGATCATCCCAGCGAATCGAACCTTCGCACTGCGGATTGTAGAACGCAGTGCATTTGTAGTGAACAGTTGCCGTCTGGCTGAGCACTAAAAAGCCATTTGCGAACCCTGGCGGAATCCAGACCGTTCGGTGGTTCTCGTCGGAAAGCTCGAGCGTAATATGCTTGCCTATGTGTGGAGACCCGGGGCGAATATCCAGCTCAACAAGTTGAATGCGTCCGGTGATAACGCGCAGCAGTTTTCCCAGCGGCGGATCCCATTGGAAGTGCAAACCGCGTATCACACCACGGTGTGAAAACGAGAGATTGTCCTGGACAAAATTGGTCGGTAAACCGAGCTCCTCGAATTGCCGTGCATTGAAGCTTTCGAGGAAATACCCTCGATGATCGGAAAACACTGATGGACGGAGAACAACAATGCCGTCGAGTGCTGTCAGTTCGATGTCGAATCGTGCCATTCCGTATCGTACGGTGTTCGAAATACTTCGTGTCGCTGTGGATAAGTAGCGCGAAAATGCTCAATTGCATTGCAGCGCTGAAGCCTGGGCAGTCGAATCAATTGTCGCAAGGTTTCTGTGTCTTGATCCCAGCAGCGTGCTGCGAGCAGGCGCCCAAGCACGTCCGAGAGGTCGGCATCAGAATCAAGCAATGCACGCGGTGGGAAAGTAATGCTCGGAAATCGAAGTTGAATTCCTTTCCACTTGGCATACTGCTGCGCAACCATGACCGATGCCATCAGCTTTGCATTTGCCGAATGCCCAGCAATATGCGGTGTCGCCAGCAATGCTCGCTGTACCAGGAACGGAGAAACGTTTGGCTCGCGTTCCCATACATCCACAGCGACAGCGACGCCACGTTTGGCTGAATCCATCAGAGCTCGCTCAACGACAATACCGCCACGCGATGTGTGCACAATCAATCGGGCTGCACAGCGATGCAACCGTGTTGCATTGAGTAAGCGCAGCGTTGGAAACCGTCCGCTCGTTACCAGTGGAACATGGTTTGTCACGATAGTGCTGGATTGAAGCAACTCATCGAGCGATGCAACGGTCGTCCAGGCTGGGAATGAAAAACCAGATTCACCAAGCGGTGGATCATTGACGATTACCGACATGCCAAGTTTGTGGCAATACCACGCAACGCGTCGTCCGATGTTACCAAATCCAACAATGCCCACAGTGGCATCGCGTGGTGAGCTATTCTGTTGCTGACACCAAATGAGGATGCTTGCGAGCACGTATTCGGCAACGGCGTTTGCATTCGCACCGGTGGCAAGGGCAAGCGTGTAGCGTGGATTGCTTGCAACCTCCGGAGCAATGTGATCGCTGCCACTGGTAACCGAACCGAGAAATCGAATGGGCGTACTACCGAGTAATGCTGGCGTTACTTTGAGTGTTGAGCGAAAAAACAGCGCAGTACAACCAATGCTCTTCAGAAATGCAGCATTGATGTCGTGATAGTCAAACTCCAGCACGGCTTCTTGCTGACCCAGAAGTTCGCGCAACAGAGGAATTGTACGGTCAACAAGTATCATTGCTCCAGCCGGAGGATGATACCGGTGCTTTCCCAACGCGCCTTGATACCGACGAGCCGAGTTTCACGTGCCAGTCGTTCACCGCGTTGGAGCGGTTCAATGCAGCCAGCATCAAAGCGACCATTACCATTTTCATCGCAGAATGCATCGAGGATGTAAGTCCCTTCGGGCAGGTATGGAATAAAGAATGCACCGCTCGAATCTGCTGCGATTGTGCTGAGGACGTCGTCGTGATGGCTGCGCACAACAAGTATGCGTCGCTGACATTGGCAGCAGGAATCCTCGATATTTCCACGCAGGCGTCCACCTGTGCGAGTATCCAGCGTTATAAACGTTCGCTGAAGAACTCCTGTATCGGTACTGGTGCGACCGCTCCAGGAACGAACACTATCAAGCCAAACTCTCCATTGGTAAAGCCGAGCAGGATAGAGTGAATCAAGCGGCTGTGCACTGATTGTGGCGTCGTCGAGACGACGAATTGTCAGTGGAATCGAAGTGCTGCTACTGAGATCGAGGAGTTCAAAGCGTGGTGTCGTGCTCACAGCATCACTCCAGCGGATCCAGCATTGCGGCTGAAGTGATTCATTACGTGTCGTATCACGCTGCGGTGAGAGCGCAACAATCGAAAGCGTCGTGGTGTCGGGGGTGCTGATCCCCTCGAGGGTGAGCATGGTTGTATCCGGCAGCACTCCTCCTAATGTGTCGCGAATAGAAGCCAGTGGATACACCACGTATGTCGAACCGTTCTCGAATGCTTCGTCTGTAATGAGTTCGAGCTGACTGCTACCGGTACCGATCGCGGCTCGCAGAGCAATGGGATGGGATGGTGATTGCTTAACTATTTTCCATTGAGTGACATCGGCGCGCTCCAATGGATGAGAAAACCGCAATCGAATTCGATGATTCGAGACTACGCGTGCGCTTACGATCTCGAGCGGAGTGGTTACTCGTGGTTGCTGCAACCAAAGCCGAACTGCTGTTGGCAGCGTCGGAGTTGAGCGCACGGGTGCATGTGCTACCCCGCATTCTTCGTCCGCGTCTGGTGTGTGATTGCCATTTGCATCAGCAAAAGCAGCAATGGTGAACATCATGCAGGGCAAACCTTCAATAGCAACGTTACCATCGGCGGCAACAGGCACGATGTAGCGCATTCGGATTGTTGAATCAACCGGAATCAAGAGCGCGTATAGATTTCGATCCGCTGCAGCCGTGATGTTGGCGAGCAGCCGACAGCTATCGAGAGTCGTGCCAGTAGAAAAGACAATCGTGAATGGCTCGGTGGCTCGGTTACCACGTAAATCACGATAACCAGCACTGATGCTGAGTCGGTGGGTCGTTGCTGGGTATAGACTATCGAGTTGAATCTCCAGCGTGCGTCCACTCCAGTCCACTGCGTAGGGAGTCTGTGGTGCTATGAGTATGCTCTGCTCGACGTCAGTTTTGTCAACGTACTCCGAAAATGTCAGCTTGATGCGAATCCGATTACCGACGTTCGTTGACCGTGGTGGCATACTACATTCTTCAACACGTGGCGGAGTGCGATCCTCTGGACCACCCGATGGCGGTAGGACAACCGCACACCCAACAATGCTCACCGCAGCGATCAGACCGAGCGCGAGCGGAAAAGCCATGCGAATAAGAATGCAAATAGGCACCATTCACTACCGATGAGAATGACCGAAAAAGAGGATGCATCGGGTGGTACACACCACGCTGCAACGACTGTTGCAATGGCGACAACCGCAACGCTGACAGCAACGGTGCGATCGTGTAACCGACCGATCAGCACTGCTTCGACAATTGTTTTCATTGAAAGCCCTGCAAATGCGATTGCCATCAACTTCAGGGGGTAAATCGCGTGCTCAAAGGTAAACGTAGCGTGTATCAGCGGCGCTGCACCCAACCAGAGCATTGTGGCAACGAGCAAACTGGTTATTGCTCCAAGTACCAAGAGCTGCGCGGCAAACCGGGTATCACTCTGGCGTGCAACCATCCGTGGTAGCGCCG
>JBBIUD010000093.1:0-6321 GCA_037440485.1 Chlorobiota bacterium | reverse complement strand
GATCGTGGTCAGCACAACGATATCCTGTTTCCGGATCCGAGCAGCTAAGGCAAATCCCGCGGCAACCGGCATCATGGCAGCAAGATGAGAAATGTTGCCGTAAATACGCAGCGCTGGGTCAGCGTAGTGCCCAGTGCCATCGGTGCCGCGCATTTGACTGCCCTGCCGAGCTAAAAAATTCAGCATGAGCTGGTCGAGCGATGCACCGAAGACAAAGTGCATACCAATATCCCGATGCATCGGGAAAATGACGTCGCGAGTTCTGTCGAGAGCATAGCTGGCACCGACAGCCGTCGCTTCGTTACCAATCTGCGAGTACACTCCACCAAATGCTCGCCCTTGACGGTAGAGGCGTATCATCGCATTATCAAACTCACGGGCAGCAATCATGAATTCCAGAATAGCGCGGCGATCGTCATCGCTGAGGCGATCGGATTGGTGAAGTGGTGGAATAGGTTCGCTAAGGTCGTACGAGGTCATGATCACTTCGTGGAATGTTTGACGCGATAGCCAAATGCACGCAGGTACGTCGGATCATTTCGCCAATGCTGACGGACTTTGACGTACAGGTCTAGGTACACCGGGTGCCCAAGGTGACTTTCGATCCGTTTGCGTGCATGCTCTCCGATGCGTTTGATCATCGAGCCCCCACTGCCGATGAGGATTTTCTTTTGTGATTCTCGCTCGACGATAAGCTCAGCAGCAATGTACCAAGGACCCTCTGAACGTTCCTCAAAATCAGTGATAACCACTTCTACCGAGTAAGGAATTTCATGCTGGCAGTGGTGATAAACTTGTTCGCGTATGTATTCAGCAACAAAAAAGCGTTCCTGCTGAGTCGAGAGCTGCTCCGGATCGTAGAGGAATTCACTCTCTGGTAGATGCTCGATAATCACGTTGACCAGCTCATCGAGAAATTTATTCTTGAGTGCCGAAACTGCAACGTTGCTGCGGAATATGCCTGATGCCATCATATGTTCGATGACGGGCAGCACCGATGCTTTATCATCAACGGCATCCATTTTTGTCAGCACCAGGATAACGGGCTTGCCGCTGGCACGAACATCATCCATGATTGGTTCTGCAAGGAGCTGTTCTGCTTCCTGCATACCGCCGGTTGCATCAAGAAGGACTAAGATGACATCCGAGTCTTCGAGGGCTTGCCGAATCTCGATGAGCATTTGCCGATGCAATTCAAACTTAGGCTGGCGAACAATGCCGGGGGTATCGAGAAAGATCATCTGCGCATCGCCACGAGTCAAGATCCCGACGACCGGACGGCGAGTCGTTTCGGGTTTAGGCGAAACTATCGAAAGCGGCTCACCGATGAGTGCATTGAGCAAGGTTGATTTTCCAGCATTGGGTTTGCCGAGAATAGCAACAAAGCCTGCTCGCTTCATCGGTGCAACGATGCAAGGTGTTCAACGATGCGCACGGCTGCATTACCATCGCCGTATGGATTGTGTGCTTTTGCCATCATCTGATAGGCTGTTTGATCATGGAGGAGTTCACGTGCACTAGAAACGATCCGCTCAACGTCGGTGCCCACAAGACGTGCTGTTCCAGCCTCGATTGCCTCCGGGCGTTCAGTAACCTGTCGCAAGACCAGAACCGGTTTGCCCAACGATGGTGCTTCCTCTTGGATACCTCCAGAATCGGTGATGATCAAATACGCCTTCTGCATCAAGTAGGCAAACTCGCGATACGGGAGTGGTTCTAACAACCGAATGTTTGGCTGCGACGTTAGAGTTCGCTCGACAGGTCCACGAACATTGGGATTGAGATGAACCGGATAGACAACCAGGACATCTTCTTCTTGAGCCAGGCGGAGTAAGGCAGAGCAAATCTGTTCGAATCCCGGACCAAAATTTTCGCGGCGATGACCAGTGACCAAGATGATTGGTCGGCTGCCGCTTTCGCATTCATCGAGAAGATCTTTGGGAAGCATCAATGTTTGTTCCCGCTGAGCACGGCTGAGCTTGTTGAGCATGGCAAGAACCCAATGGAGCGCATCAATCGCAGTGTTGCCGGTGATAAGGATGCGTTCATCGGCGATACCCTCGTGTTGAAGATTTTCTTTGGCACGGCGTGTTGGAGCGTAGTGCCAATCGGCAAGATGAGTGGTCAGCACTCGATTGATCTCCTCCGGAAACGGCGCATACTTCTGGTACGTGCGTAGCCCCGCTTCAACATGTGCTGTTGGGATGCGCTCGTAGAATGCCGCCAATGCAGCAGCAAATGTTGTCGTTGTATCACCCTGCACGATCACAACATCGGGGCGATACGATCGAAATTCCTCGCCCAGTCCAGCAATGCTCCGCGTGGTTATGTCGAATAGACTTTGTCCAGGTTGCATGATGCCAAGATTGACGCTCGGCTTAATCGCAAATAGATCGAGTACCTGCTGAAGCATCTGGCTATGCTGCCCAGTCACAACAACGCGGAGCGTACACCAGTCAGACGCCGATAAACGGTGAATGATCGGTGCAAGTTTGATCGCTTCGGGTCGAGTCCCAAAAACAACGGTGATCTTCACGCAAGAACGATTGTAATTGCACTTTTGCAAACAATTTGAGCGCAAAGATAGTCGCCAAGTTTATCAATGACCGTTCATTGTTGCACGTGAACGTTCTTCGTCGCTATCAATTCCGCACACTCCCGGCTTTGGTGATTATCCGGAAAGCACTCCGAACGCTACGGTCACCACTGGAGCGGGTGTGGCATAGTCGTTCAGCCAACGCCAGGCAGCCCTATTCGACCCATGCTGATCTACCGTGGGAGTTCGGGCTCCCTCTTGTGCGTCACCTGCAACCGCCTACTGTCGTGTTTCCCGAAGGAACCGATAGTGAGCGGGCAGCGATTGTTGAGCATTGCCTCGCCGAGCGTTTCTATGTACTCGGTTGCGGATGGATGCATATCGGACATGGAATCGAGGTGCCCGGTTTTGGTGACTATCGCTATGGGTACTCTGGCATCCAAGCTGAGGACGTAGAGCGTGGGCGGTGGCTTAGCCAGAGACTTCCTTCGCCTGCAGTGCCACGCGCACGCTGGCTTTGGAATTCAATTTCGCGCCAACATCCTCCACTCGATTGGCAACGAGACGTTCGCAGCGGTTACCGTTGGAGTGAAGCGCAGTGGCATAAGAACATTGTGGTGGATGCAGCCCCAGGAGCAGACCCCAAGATACCTTGGGAACTTGGTCGCTTGCAGCTTCTCCCGATGCTCTCCCTTGAAGCACGCACGACCGCCGATCAGGCTTATCGGGAGCGGTTGATTGAACACATCGAAACATGTCTGCTTGACTTTGCAGCACAGAATCCTCCAGGCTACGGCATACAGTGGCGGTCGAGCATGGATGTTGCCATACGCCTTGTGAATCTGTTGGTAACGCTGGATTTGATCTCTGATGCCGGGTTGCGACCGACAATACTCGATGCTATGGCGATTTATGCCTATGACCATGCGCGCTTTGTTGCAGACAATCTCGAGTGGTCCGAAGGCATGCGCGGTAATCATTACCTTGCGTGCGTTGCCGGACTTGCTGTTGCTTCGGCGTATTTCCCAAATTCACTCTGGACAGAAAGGCTCCGCCGCTGGTGCACCACGCAGCTTCTTGGCGAGATGCTCTATCAGTTTTTGCCCGATGGAGGCAACTTTGAAGCATCGCTTGCATACCATCGCCTAAGCGCTGAAATGATCGCCTGGGCGATGTGGTATCTCCGGCGTTTCCCAGCAGAGCGTACCATCATTGACTCAAACCAGCGTGCGCGACAACGCCTCGAACGCATTGCGATATTCTTGCACGAGACGAGTTATTCTACCGGAATCATTCCACAAATCGGCGACAACGATAGCGGTCGGTTTCTCTGGTTGCATCCCAATCCTGAGTCATGGATACCATCGCACCAGTGGTACGCCAATCCACATCCATACTGCTCGCAGCGCCATAACGATGAAACAAACACACTGCTCAACGCTGTGCTCAGCGGTAGCCCTCTGCCTATTGCAACGGCAGCAGTCTCTGCATCGAAGTCAGCGTGTTTTCTTGCGCCTGATTTCGGTATTGCGGTGCTCCGTGCTGGTCCAGCCGAGATAACCATGCGTGCTGGGGCAATTGGTCAACACGGCAAGGGTGGTCATGCGCACAACGACCAGCTCTCGATTACACTGGCTCTCGACGGTCGCGAAGTGCTCGTTGATCCTGGCACGTATGTTTACCTGGCATCACCGGCATTGCGGAATCACTACCGCTCTACACAGATGCACAACACACTGACGGTCGAAGGAATCGAACAGAACCAGTGGGCGTGCAATTCCAGCGAAGCACTTTTTTGGCTTGTCACCAACCGCGCTGCAGCACGGATCGTTGTTGCTCAACCGGAAGTTGTTGTTGCCGAGCACTATGCGTATGGCTTCCCACACCGTCGCGCAGTCGTGCTCAGTGACCAGCATCTTGTTGTTCGGGATTGGTGTGCAGCGCCAGCAACTCGGTTGTGGTACCACTTCCACCCATTAGCTGAGCTACGTCGTGAAAATGATACCGTCGTCGTGCAAATGCATCGGTGGCGTATCCGCTGCACACCGGCTGGGGCAGACTTTGACATCAGTCAAGCGCTTTATAGCCACTCCTATGGCGTCTGTTGCCGAGCACCACTACTAACAGTCAAACCGTTGGGGACGGTTTGTCAACTTGTGTTTCGCTGGGAGGAGTGCTCGTAAGTTTGCAGCGGTGTCCAATACATCAACGGCGGCATGCAGTTTCGGAAACACCTGCAATTGCTTACCTGGACAGCCGGCGATAAACTCCTGTTTCTTGGCTATGGACTCATCACCTGGCTCCAGATTCGTGCAATTGCACCGGAAGAATACGGTTTAGCTGCGCAACTCCTGACGCTTCAGGCATGGATTGCTATTGTCGCTGAGGGTTCGATCCTCCAGAGCGTTATCCAGTACGGTCAGGAGAAGTCCGAACGCGGTAGGGCGAATGCATTGTCGTTCGTTCTCCACACAGGATTTACGCTCGGTATTGCTGGCATTATTGCGTTTGCGGGCACGCCACTGGGGCACGTGTTCAACGAAGCTCGCTTTGCAGACGTCGCCCGAATCGTGCCGATCTACTGTGCACTCGGCATTCCGCGATCGTATACGCTCAAGCTTCTTCAACGCGAGCTTCGCGCACGCGATGTTTTTGTGACCAACGCTGCTTGGTTAGGCACATGCTCGGTACTAACGGTCATTTTTCTGCTCAACGGAACGCTCCGCCGATTCGAGGACATCGCAATTATCGCCTGTAGCGGAATGGCGGTGGGGTCGGTCGCCGGCATCGTGCTTGCACGTGACCTGTTGCATTGGTCGTGGCATGGATCGCTCAAACTTTCCGCAGTGCTCCGTTTTAGCTCGCCGCAAGCCCTGATGATGGCACTGGCAACCAGTGTTCGTCAGCTCGACATATTTGTGGTTCAGTTGTTTTTTTCCACACGAGCGGTTGGAATGTACAATGCTGCGAAAATGCTCTACCGTGTGTTCGAGACTGGCGCTGATGCTGCAACATGGCTGCTGTACCCAACAGCGGTACGATTGCTGCACCAGAATCGAGAGAAGGAACTCGGTACCGTAATCGCGAAAGCACTTGTGGTGCAATGTGTGGTTGCCCTGCTCTGCGTGGGTGTACTCGAACTTGGTGGAACGTCCCTGCTGGTTGGTTTCCTTGGGAATCGGTATGCCGAGACGACCGCCATTTTCAACGTCATGGCTTTTGGTGCATTGTTTCTCCCGTTTGCAATGATTCAGTCGGTTCACCTTGCGCTGCATCGAGTTGATCGCCTTCTCTGGATCACAGCGCTCAGTGTTGGTGCTGCATTGGTGGCATACTTGGTGGTTGGACTGACAGGAGCGCTTTGGTTGATTGGTTTGGGGGTTGTTGTCTATGCCGCATGTACTGCACTGCTCCTTTGGTTGATGCTACGCCACGACGGTATCGTCGAGCCAAGAACAATCGTGCGTGCAGTTTTAGAATTTCGCATTGGTTTCGGAGCAATGATTGCCCGACACCTCCGTACCACCCCACGATCGGAGTAACGCGTGATGGTCGCTCTTTGGCTTGCCTGGCAACTGTGGAAACTGCGTCTGTGGCGCTCGGTCCAGCTTGCGTTTCTGACGGCGACATTGATCGTCGCAGCACTAGCTGCCTACGCATGGATCGCACATCAACAGGACGCACTCAATCGAGAAAAGCACAGTCTTACCATATCACTGTTGGTCATGCCGACCGACGCAAAGATCAACGTTCACGGTCTGGCAGATGACCTCCGCATCTTAGCT
>JBBIUD010000092.1:0-6329 GCA_037440485.1 Chlorobiota bacterium | reverse complement strand
CCGTGCATTGGTATCGTTAGCGGTGATATTCTCGATGGATGCAGCGACGAGGTTTGTCATGCGTACAATCGCATCATTGACATGCTGCGCCAAGCAAACTACCCCACTGTCCATGTGCATTTTTCTTCGATCCAAGCATGGATACCGACATACTACATCCTTGCAACCGCCGAAGCTTCGTCGAATCTTGCGCGGTATGATGGCATTCGGTATGGTTTTCGCGCCGACGACGATGGTGATGTTATAACTGCAACACGTACAACAGGCTTTGGAACTGAGGTAAAGCGTCGGATTTTGCTCGGCACCTACGTCCTCTCGGCTGGCTACTACGATGCATACTACCGCACAGCACAAAAAGCTCGTCGCTGGATTGCCAATGACTACCAATCCATCTTTGCACAGTGCGACGTGGTCCTATTACCAACCACCCCAACACCAGCATTCAAGCTGGGAGAAAAAATCAGCGACCCACTGGCAATGTACCTCAATGATGTTCTGACAGTGTCGGCAAATATTGCGGGCATACCGGCAATCAATGTACCGGTTGGTCTGTCGTCGGATGGACTGCCAATCGGTGTTCAATTGCAAGCGTCGTACAATCGCGATGATATGCTCCTGCGTGTAGCTGCTGACCTTGAGCGGTGGAGTGAAGCGTCCGTTACACCCAAATGAAGTGAAGCAATCTTCTGAAACGTTGACTGCGTATGCATGTTCAGACTAAGCCATTTTACGCGGGGTTGTTCTCGATATGCATCGGTAGCGCAATTATTCTCCTAACAACTGTTGGATGCAAACAGTCAGCCCCACACCATGCATTACGCCCAGCACACGGCGAGCCACGCTACGGCGGTCTCTACCGCATAAACATGCTCCGCGGAAACCCCAACGGACTCGACCCGGTGCTCATCACCAGCAAACTTGCCGATGACATTGCGCTTCAAGTGTATGATCGCCTGATAACGTTCGATTCTCTGCTGCATCCGCAGCCGGAGTTAGCACGTTCTTGGGAGATTTCAGCCGATGGTTTGCGGTATATCTTTCATTTACGCACCGATGTACGTTTTCACGATGATCCATGTTTCCCCAATGGCAACGGACGGCTGATGACTGCGCATGATGTCGTTTATTCCCTGACGCGCGCATGCGACCCCCTTGCTCGCACAACTGCCTTCTGGGTCTTCAAAGACAAAGTGCGCGGTGCAAATCAATACTACTCAGCCCGAGCTAAGGGCGACACGATGATCCATGGCATTGAGGGTATCTATGCTCTGAATGATTCAACCGTCTGCATTGAACTGGAGCGTCCGTATGCTCCCTTTCTGCTTCAGTTGACCAATGCCGTTGGGTGCATTGTACCCCACGAGGCGATCGAGTTTTACGGCGATAACTTCTTTCGCCACCCCGTTGGAACCGGACCGTTCCGTTTCGCGTGGTGGAAAGATGATTACGGTATGCTATTGGTTCGTAACGAGCACTATTGGCAGCGCGACCAGTTCGGCAATCGTCTCCCCTACCTTGATTCGATTTTCATAACATTTGTCAAAGATGACAAAGTCCAGCTCCGCCAGTTGCTCGACGGTCAACTCGAGGAATCGTATTCGATTCCAACCGAGCTATTCGATATGCTCGTTGAGCCAAGCACACGGACGTTGCGGAACACCAACGGCATCATCCTTCAGCAGCGCCCCGCACTGCTGACCTGGTTCATTGATTTCAATTGCGCGGTGCCTCCATTTTCAGAAACGCGATTGCGCCAGGCGATATGCTGGGCAATTGATCGCCAGCGGCTTGTTCGCTACGTTCTTCGCAATTCACCGTACATGCCGGCAAACTTTGGTGTGACCCCTCCAGCAATGCCAGATTACGATGTAACGATGATCAGCGGCTACCACTTCGATCCTGCTCGCGCGCGTCAACTATTGCAACAGACTGAGTTCTACAAAAGCGGTCAGCGAGATGTTGTGCTCCACGTCTATCCTGAACCGCGCCTGTTGCAGGTGGCAGAATCAATCCAGGGGATGCTCCAGGAATATCTGGGACTAAACGTCCGCATCGAGATCGTTCAACTGGCACAGTTCCTTGATATGGCTGAACGTGGGCAATTTCGTATGTGGGGAACTCGGTGGTATGGCGACTATCCGGACGTCGAAAATTTCCTTAGTCTGTTCGATGGGCGGTACGTCCCAGATGATGTAACAGCACCGAGCTATCCCAATAGCACACGTTACCGCAATCCCGCTGTCTCTGCATTGATCGAACGTGCCACAACAACCACCGATCCGATGCTCCGACGCCGCCTCTACGCAGAAGCTGAACAAATTGTTATGCGCGATGCACCCGCAGCAATGCTGTTTTACGAATACCACTACCGCCTGATTCAAGCGTATGTGCGGAATTATCCACTCGACGCGATGGCACGACCGAATCTCAAGCATGTTTGGTTTGCGTGGTGAGTGCACGCAATGGAAACAGTGCGACTCGATGCCACCTCGGCAACTGACATAACAACCGCAGCGGAACTGCTCAAGCAGGGAAAGCTCGTTGCTATTCCCACAGAGACAGTCTATGGCTTAGCAGCTCGTGCCGACGATGAAGCTGCCATCACCGAGATTTTTCGCGTCAAAGGTCGTCCGTTGGACAACCCGCTCATTGTTCATTGTGCAACGCCTGCCGACATTGAAACCATTGCAAAAAATATTCCTCCGATTGCGTGGGTATTGCTCGAGCGCTTTGCACCAGGACCGCTAACCCTCATTCTCGAACGAAGCGATAACGTTCCACCGATCATCAGTGCCGGACTACCAACCATCGCGGTTCGCGTACCTGCGCCTGCCGTTACACGCCAGCTCATCGAGCTGGTTGGTGTGCCGCTTGTTGCACCCTCCGCAAATCGGTCCGGGCGTCCAAGTCCCACCCGCGCTGAGCATGTCTTGGAGGACCTCGATGGCTCGATTGCAGCAGTGGTGGATGCCGGACCGTGCGCTATCGGCATTGAGTCAACTGTGCTCTCATTAGTTGGGACCATTGGTATTGCTCGACCGGGTGCTATTACAGCCGAGGAACTGGCATCAGTTTTGGGATTCACACCACCACGTGTGTATTCTTCGAGCAGACAGAACCCGATTGCTCCGGGTATGAAGTATCGGCACTATGCACCAGCAACCCCCGTAATTTTGATCGAGTCACCTGAGCAATTGAAATCGGTTGTCAATGCAAACATTGTTGTTCTGTCAACGCAAGACATCAGCGGTTCATTTGTCGTCCGTCCGCTACGAACAGCAACACTCTACGATGAATTTCGTCGCGCTGATCGAGAACATCGCGATGCAATCTACGTGATCATTTCTCCCGACGTTCGTACCGACGCTGCGCTGATAGATCGCCTCCTCAAGGCAGCAGCTTCAGAACAGTCAACCACTACACAAATCAACCCCGAGTTCTACAGCCACTCATCGAATGACCCATGCTCGAATGTACCATGATTGAACGAAGTGTCGTTGTCCAAAACCGTGCAGGTTTGCATACTCGTCCTGCTGCGATGATTGTCAAGCTGGCTGCTCAGTTTAAGTCCGACATCTATCTCGAAAGCGAAGACCACATGCGGATCAACGCAAAAAGCATAATCGGTGTCATGACATTAGCCGCGGCTCAAGGCACAAAGCTCAAACTCATCGTTTCCGGACCAGATGAAGAGGATGCGGCACGCGCCATCACAGAGCTTTTCGACAGCGGTTTTGGTGAACCAATCTGATTTGGAATGACTCTCGTCGCTACGCCTCATAGCTCAAGCACGATCAGTCGCAGAACTGCGTTCTGCTGGATGACCTCTGGAGAGTACCACACTGCTGAACAACCGTGAACTCAAGTAGCGAGCCTGGTGGTTCTCAGATTCGACACATCGAGCTTCGACTGCAAGGAAGTGCTGCCTCGAGTGGGATTACGATTGGTCGAGCAGTCGTAGTGGGAGCACACCATAAAAAGCTGCTTCAGTGGAAAGTTGTACCGCATGCAGACCGCCCAGCCGAACTTGACCGTTACCAACAGGCGCGCTCGAGATTACTTGCTTCGATTAGTGAAAGCGTAGCTGCTTCACAACCACTCCTTGGCGAAACGCACGCGATTATTGAATCCTACCAGCTCATCGCAACCGATCCGGTTCTGGAAGAAACTATCAGTGCTCGCATTCTCAACGAAGGGATGCCGGCTGAGATTGCGGTCAGTACAGCATACGACGCTCACATCCGTGCACTCGCCGCAGCACACGACCCACTCATTCGTGAACGTCGCTACGATCTGGAGAATCTTCGCCACAAATTCCTCGAGCTGCTCCTCAACCCGACACCCCAACCCGAGCAATTCAATGGGAGTGTAATCATAGCACCCTCGCTGTTAGCGACAGACGTTCTGCACTACCACAGCCATGGAGCCATCGGCATTGTTACCGAAATTGGTGGAATTACCTCCCATGCTTGTATTGTTGCACGCACGCTGGGAATACCCGCTGTCATTAGCGTTCGAAATGCGACGTCAATCATCCCCGACGGTGCTACCATCATCGTTGACGGCTCACGCGGTACGGTTATCGCTCAACCGAGCCAGCAAACACTCACCCATTATCGTTCGCTACAGCAGGAACACGCAACACAGACCATCACAACATCAGCAGCACCCGTAGCAACACTCGATGGAATCACAATTCCTGTCTATGCATCGGTTGACTCTCCCGACGAGGTCCCGACAGCGCTCGACTTTGGAGCCGATGGCATTGGGCTTGTGCGCACCGAAATGCTGCTCGTCCGCTTGCAGCACTTCCCGAGCGAACAGGAGCAATACACCTGGTACCGCACCTTTGCCGAACGCTGCTATCCCAAGCTTGTAACGCTACGGGTATTCGATGTGGGCAGTGATAAAATCATCCACGGCATGCCCCACGAGCCGAATCCTGCACTGGGTCTGCGCGGCATCCGCTTTCTACTCCGCCGAACCGATCTCTACGACGCACAGCTACGCGCGATACTCCGCGCATCATTGCATCGCAATGTCCGGCTTCTTCTGCCGATGATCACCTCGGTTGAAGAGTTGGTAACAACACTGGACATGATTTCGAACATCAAGGGTCAATTAGCAGCCGACAATCAGCCATTCGATGAGCACATTCCCATTGGTGTCATGATCGAAACACCTGCGGCTGCACTCTTGGCGGAATATTTAGCTGACCACGTTGACTTTTTCAGTATCGGCACAAACGATCTCACTCAATACACACTGGCCGCCGATCGAACAAGCGAACTCGTTGCCCACATCTTCGACCAACTCAACCCCGCAGTGCTTCGGTTGTTGGAATCAGTAGCTGCTATTGCACGCCACCATGGCGTTGGGATTGAGCTGTGTGGCGATTTGGCTACCTTCCTGTCAGCAACAGAATTGCTCATTGGTTTCGGTGTTCGGGCATTCAGCGTTGCACCCAGCTACATCCCCGCCTTGAAACGACGAATAGCATCAATCCATTCAGCCGAAGCGCACAAGGTCGTCGAACAGGCTCTACAATGCCATGACTCCGCATCTGTCCACGCACTGCTGCTGAACAATACAAACACTACCGAACACCTGCCATGATGGAGTCATTGGTCAAGCTCACAATCAACAATATCCAGCTTTATTCATACCACGGTGTCTCGCAAGCAGAGCAGCAACTCGGTGGCCGGTATGAAATTGATGTCGAGCTGTACTACGATGCCCGCCAAGCTGTGACTCATGATAATCTAAGCGATGCGATAAACTATGCCGATGTTATCACCTGCATAACCGATGCAACCAACGGCAAGCGCCGACGATTGATCGAAACACTCGCATCAGACCTGGCTCGCGCGATTCTGGAGCATTTTCCGAGCGTCGAATCGGTCTGTCTTCGGGTCCGCAAGCGAACGATACCGGTGGGCGCAATGGTAGATTCGGTCGAGGTCGAATGGCGCGCACACCGATAGAAGAAGCCACACCGGTCTTGCTCAGCCTTGGTAGCAATCTTGGCGATCGCCTCACGTACATCGAATCAGCCATCGAGCTATTGACCGCCAAGGGATCTGTAATCTCACTAATCTGTTCACCGATCTACGAAACCGAACCTGTCGGGTACCTCGATCAGCCACCGTTTTTGAACTGTTGTGTTACTGGCGTGACAAGTCACGATCCGCTTTCCCTATACTGGACACTCAAACAGATTGAGCAACACCTTGGTCGGGCTCCGCGTCCCCGGTGGCACGAACGTGAAATTGATCTGGACATCATCCTCTATGGCAATCAAATCATCGAGCACTCGGATGTTGTGATCC
>JBBIUD010000091.1:0-6363 GCA_037440485.1 Chlorobiota bacterium | reverse complement strand
ACAGCAATGGGCAGCCCATAGATAGCATAAGCGCTCCTCAAATCCAAGCCGGAAATCAAAGTCGTTACTTGCTCCGATTGCCTCCCAAACAATTTGTTTGGCTCACACTCCGTGCAGTCGGAAAACGCGGGGATCGCTCAACCTATAGCCAGCCGTCCCAATCTGTGCTTGCCTATAGCGGAGCACCCCTCACTGAGCTGTGGGCAACGTTCGACCGTGATGCAGCCGATACGATTGTGTTCTATGGGTTCAACGTACGCACAAACGATGGTACAATCATTCCGACGAACCCACAATGGGCACGCACAAACGTCCGTTCACTGAGTCCACCAAATGCACTGACCGATTCTCCAAGTGGCAACTACACTCCTGGTACAACGAACTTCCTGATGTTGGCGCCATTTGTTGTGCCAGCGGGACGAACGACATTTTCGTTCGCGCATATTGCATTGATTCGCGCAACAGCGTCGCATTACGGAGCAATCGAATACAGCACAGACTTCGGTAAGAGCTGGAAGTGGTGGGGTTCGTTCAATCGTCAATCGGTTCAGGAATGGGGAAGTGGTGCTACAGTACAGAATGCACCCTGGTACTGGGTACATCGCTCGCTTGCAAATCATGTTGGCGACACGGTATACGTACGTTTCGCTGTTGTTGCTGGTGCCCTTGGATCGGACGATGGTTGGTATCTCGACAACATCGGTTTGACTGATAGTGTTGCAACGGTTGAGCCGCCTGCATCACCGGCAGAACCGGTGGTGGAAATTTCTCCGAATCCAGCAACTGATCGAGTTGAGATTACCATTGACGATCAGCTCCGAATGCAGATAACGCATATCGAGGTTCTGGACCTTACAGGGCGAGTAGTAAGTTCTATGCCTGCACACATGATTACCGCTCAGTCGCGGCATTACGTGCTCGATGTTAGCACGCTCGCCTCAGGTGCGTACTTTATCCGGTATGTGACAGAACGCAGTGCTGGAGTGCGTGTGTTCACCATTGCACGCTAAGAGCATGTCGGCTGATAATGCCGGAACACAGACACCGTCGCCCAAGCCGATTCTCTGGAAAATTGTGCTGGCAGGAGTCGTCTTTGCTGGCATCATAGTGTGGATTGCTTCTGTACTCGACCTGCAGCGGGTGTGGGAGACATTGACGCAGGTCAATTATCCACTAGCACTGACAAGCATAGTGCCTGTTCTTGCATCGCACTTGATGCGTGCGGTTCGGTGGCGTACGATGCTTCGAGCCACCGGTGTTGTGCCCCTTCCGGTCCTGGACCTATTTTCAGCGGTGATGGTCGGTTACACAGCAAATAACATTCTACCGCGGAGTGGAGAACTCTTGCGTCCGTACGTGCTTGCCAAGCGGAGCGGAGTATCAAGCGCTACACTGCTGGCATCAGTGGTTGCAGAGCGGTTGTTCGATGTCCTGCAATTGTTGCTTTTTCTCGGTGGTGCTTTGCTTCTGTTGCCTGATTTGGTTGAGCGCGTGCTGCCACCGTGGATAATTGGGCAAGGGGTTCGCTCATTGGCGATTGTCGTGTTGGTGCTTGCATCAGTGATTGTCGTGCTGGGTTTGACCTCGCTCGGTGAGCGATTGGTTGTGACACTAGTCAGGTTATTTCGTCCAAGTACGGCTGAGCGTATAGCCGCTACATTCGACTCATTTCGGCGTGGATTACGCATCATACGCAACGGTTGGGACGCGCTTCGATTATCGCTGGAATCTGTTGCGATTTGGTTTCTCTACGCAGTGCCGCTTTGGATTGTGCTCTTTGCTGTGCCTTTTCATCCAGTTGGTGGGCACCAGTGGTCTTTTGTTGACGCCATCATTTTGCTCCTTGTTGTTGCTGTCGGTACGACGATCGCTCCAACCCCTGGTGCAATTGGTGTCGTCCATGCTCTTGTCGCGGAAGCGATGAATCACCTCTACGGCGTATCGCTTGAGGAGGCATTTGTTTACATCACCATCGCGCATGCATTGAACTATGCATCGGTGATGGTCGTGGGAGCATTTTTCGTTGCCCGCGAAGGGATTTCGATTGCTGGACTTGTTGCTGCGAAAACTACCGCTGAAATTGAACCGAGCGCCACGGGGCAAACAAATGCTTGACGCGATTCCGCTGATATTTGCCCGTTGAGGTCACGGGCAGTGAGTCAGTGAAGAGCACAACTTTTGGGCATTTATGGAAGGGAAGATGCTCGCGGCAATACGCAAGAATTTCTTCCTCCGATGCACCGTCGGCAGGAATGACCAGCGCTCCCACCTCTTCACCGTAGAGGTCATGTTCAAAACCAACGGCGATACCTGCGCGGACGCCCGGAGCAGAGGCAAGCACCTCATCAATTTCCAGTGGTGCAATGTTGACCCCGCCACGAATGATCAATTCCTTGATGCGTCCGGTGATGAAAAAGTACGGCTTCCCATCGTTTGATCGAATGAAAAAACCTTCGTCACCACTGCGAAACCAGCCGTAGGTGAATGCTGCTTCATTAGCAGATGGATTAGCATCATACCCTTTCATGACGTTCCAACCCCGAATGACGATTTCGCCACGTTCGCCTTCATCCAGCGGGTTACCATGAGGGTCGTGGATTGCCATCTCATTTTGAGGAATCGGCGTGCCAATTGATGGAAATCCATAGTCAGCCATCCAGCGCCGATGCTCGGTTTCAGGTAAGCCAATTTCCAGAAAGCACGAGTAGCATGTTGTCTCCGAGAGCCCGTACCCGTGAATGATTGGAATGCGGTAGTGTTCCTCGAACCGTGATGCAAGTTCACACGTCAGCGGACCTGCTCCGCAGATAATATGCCGAAAACCACGCTCAACGACGCCACACGAATCTGCATTGGCTTCCAGTAAAAACGCAAGCAGTGTTGGTACAACCGATACAATGGTCACACCTTCATGGGCAATGCGTGGGAAGAAATGCTCTGTCTGGAACTTGCGATTGAGTACGACCGATGATCCGGCAACAAATGGTGTAACGTGAGTGACGATAGTGCCATTGACGTGATGGACCGGTAACACACACATCATGCGATCATTCGGGGTGATGCGATGCCAATCAGCAATTCCTTCGGCATCGGCTATCAGATTCCGCTGGACAAGAACTACACCTTTGGGATTTCCTGTTGTCCCACTTGTGAACACAAGAAGTGCCTCCGAGTCGCTATCTGATACACTGGGATCGAGCGGGATTGGCTCACACTGCTCGACTGCTGCGTGGTATGCACCATCAACGACGACGGTTTGAATTGATGGTGACGAAGCGGTCATTGCATTGATGCGGCTTGAGTAGTCTTGCCGGCATAGTAAGACCTTAGCACCAGATGTGCGGAGAATGTAGTCGAGCCGCGCATCGTCTTCGGTCATGTTGAGCGGTACAACACAGCAACCGATCAGCCAACCAGCAAAGTATTGGATGATTGTATCGGCATGGTTATGGGCGGCTGTTGCGAAGCGGTCACCGGTAGTCAATCCTAACGAACGCAGAAACGCAGCCGTCTTCCGAGCACTGTGGATGAATTCGCCATAGGTAAGCTGGCTGCGGTTCCCGGCTTCGTCGTAATGGATGAGAAAAACCTGATCGGGACGTTCCGCAAGATTTTTTACCGCAGCGTGAGTGATTGAATGAAAACGCAGCGGCGCCTGTTCGGGTGGGATGCCGTGGGCTGTTTGTGCATTCCGTATGCGCTGGTTTAGATCGGTCATTGCTCGACAGCAATCCAAGTAGTACAGTTGCCGACGCAAATTTCGCACACGATGTAAATTTCTTCCAACAGTGTTGGCTGGTATTTTTGTGGCGTCATGATACCAATTGATCTGCGCAGCGACACCGTTACGACTCCGACTGAGCCAATGCGGCGTGCCATGGCAGTCGCAGCAGTCGGTGATGATGTGTTTGGAGAGGATCCTACCACTTCTCGGTTGGAGGATGTCGTTGCCGCGCTGCTTGGGAAAGAAGCGGCGCTCTTTGTACCCAGTGGAACGATGGGGAATCAGCTTGCTCTTGCAATCTCGGCATCGGCAGGTGATGAGGTGATCGTGGATGCCGAGAGCCATATTGTGCATTATGAAACCGGTGCACCGGCGCTGATCTCTCGCGTGCAGCTACGCATGGTGGCATTGCATGCGCCTGGAACAGAGCCGATTTCTCAGCTCGAGCAGGCGGTTCGCCCGAGCGATTATTACTACCCACGGACGCGAGGTGTCTGCATCGAGAATACACACAATCGGTATAGTGGCGCGGTAACGCCGCTCGACCATATCCAGCGGATTGGAGCATGGTGTGCTGAACGCAATCTGTTTCTGCACTGCGATGGTGCGCGGCTTTGGAATGCATCGGTGGCGACCGGCATATCGCCGAGCGAATTTGCGGCGCCATGTACAACCGTGATGGTATGCCTGTCCAAAGGACTCGGTGCCCCAGTCGGTTCGCTGCTCGCTGGCGTAAAATGCTCGGCGGTGGAATGCGACAATCCGGCATTCTTGCGGCTGCCGGACTCTATGCCCTCGAACATCATCTGCCGCTGCTCGAGCTCGACCATCACCGTGCAAAGGAATTTGCCACTGCTATCGCTGACGAATTCGAGATCATGCACGGTCGTCCGCAAACCAACATTGTACTCTTTCGTTCGCGCCTTGGTGTCGAGCCTGATGATTTGCGTCGCACACTTGCAACTGCCGGTGTCCTTGTGTCTCCCGGTCCAGCCGGTTGGTTGCGTGCAGTGTTTCATCTTGGCATTGACGACGCGCAGCTCCGTCGCGCGGTGGAGGTAATTCGTCGTTCGCATGCGCAGAGTATTGGTCGTTTCACAATCGCACAGGCTTCTCAATGAGTGTCGGCATAATCCATACGACAGTTCTGCCCACTGCCGCCCAACGAGCCATTCGCATTTTGACCGAAGAACGCCCGATGTATAAGCATGTTGTCCGCACGCGCGTGCGGACATACGATGTTGATCGCCAGGGTATCGTTCATAACGCAGTGTACTTTTATTGGCTGGAGGCTGCGCGCGTTGAGTATTTCCGCTCGATTGGACTGCCGATTGATCGCGATACCTTCGTTACTAAGCACCGGTTTGTCGTTGCGCACCAGGAAATTGACTACTATGCTGCAGCCCAATTCGATGATGAGTATGAAGTCTTCACGCGCATCCCACTGGTGCGGCGATCGTCGTTAGTCTTTGACCAGTTAGTGGTGCTGGTCGAGGGAACATTGCTCGTCAAAGCAAGTGCAGTCCTGGTGCATCTCAATCCAGCTACGAATGCACCCGAACGTATCCCAGATTCCTACCGTACGCTAATTCGGGAATACGAGGGCGATAATGTTGTCTTTGCCAATGAAGCAGACCAGTGAGCGTTGTTGGGATCATCTCAGTGCCGATCATGTCGTTGCACTCGTTTCATGTCGTTCGCTCGAAGAATTTGCGGCGGTTCTTTGCATGCTCCTTTGCGACTGTCATGTTGAGTGGTGCATCGTAGCGCGCGGCGGTGGTGGGACCTATCACAGCATTGCGCATGCTGGGCTTGAGGTGGTGCCTGCTCGACTGACTTCGACCAGCGATGTCCTGCGTCCTATTGCGGAACTCCCGACGCAGTGCGATTTGCATCGCATCGGACTCAGTGAAGGTGAGGAGATTGTTACCATTGTCCGATCCAGACAGGAAGGAATCGAGCCAATTATTGCAGTAGCACGTGCTGCACTCGACACGGTCGCTCAACGACGCAAAACGGCAACACTCGAACGCTCGCTACTCGAACGGAATCAGTTATTGCAGACGATGTTTGAACTGACGCGTGATGCTACAGTAACGACCTCTCGCGAACGATTGCTCCACATCGCTGGATTACGGCTGCTTGCACACACACTGACCACACGGTTGATGCTCGTCGCTATTGACCGTCATGGTAACTGCACGACCTGGACTCGCGGTATTCGTCTTGATTGCCGTACTATAATCGAGCTTACCAGCAGCATTAGCACACCTTGTTCGCTGGATGAATGCAGTTCCGCTCTCCGGTGCTTACTCGCTGACCAGTACATTGAGTATGTACTCCCACTTCGTGTTCGAGAAGAACCTGTCGGTATTATTCTGCTCGGGGCGCGAGCAGATGGCTCCCAATTGAAGTTTGACGATGCATTTCTGGTTGCCTATGCGAATGCATTAGCTGTTGCACTCGAGCAGCTTGAGTTGGTTGAGCGACTGGTTGAACAACAGCGACTTGAACAAGAACTCCTGCTTGCACGATCTATTCAACAGCGGCTGCTACCAACGTCGGACCATCTCCAGACAATACACTCTGCGATGATAGCCGCATACCTCGAACCAGCGCGGCATGTCAGCGGTGATTAT
>JBBIUD010000090.1:0-6365 GCA_037440485.1 Chlorobiota bacterium | reverse complement strand
AGTTCGATTCGTTCGTTGAATTTGGCGAGCACCTCATCGCGAAGATTGCCGAGAGTTTTTTCTCCCAGTGAGACGTTCCAGAGCGCCTCTCCATCGGTAGCACCCGTTGTGAGCACGGCATTGGCAATCGCGTGCGCAAAGGCAACGAACTCTTCGTTGCGAGCTACAAAATCTGTTTCGCAATTGACCTCGATAATAGCAGCACGCTTGCCGTCGGGGCTGGTCGCAGCCCAGACGACGCCTTCGTTGGCGACGCGGTCAGCACGTTTTGCGGCAGAAGCCGCACCTTTTTTTCGGAGGTACTCAATTGCGCCATCCATATCGCCACCGGATTCTTCGAGCGCTTTTTTGCAATCAGCCATCCCCGCGCCGGTCTTTTCGCGGAGTTGCTTGATCATGTCAACTGAAATCATAGTCGCAGTATCGGTTGATGGTGGACTAAACAATTATTCGTCGTTGGATTCGCCAGAGCTGGTCGTGTCAGGTTGATTTTGCTGCCGTCCGGGTGTGCGACGGCGTTGGCGAAGCCGACGGCGCGGTTGCTGTTCTGCCTCGGTCGGTGCACCTTCTTTAGCATCTCGTTCGCCAGCCGCTGCTAAGTCAGCAGCTCGTGTTTTCGCGATCTGCCTTCCTTCGATGATCGTATTGGCTATAAGCTCGATCGTCTTGACCGAGTCGTCGTTGGCTGGAATGGGATAATCCACCTGCTCGGGATCGCTGTTGGTGTCCACAATGCCAATAACCGGAATACCGAGGATGTGTGCTTCCTTGATGGCAATGTCTTCCTTTTTGATGTCCACGACAAAGAGCATTCCGGGCAGACGGGTCATATCCTCGATTCCGCCGAAGACAAGCCGCAAGCGATCACGCTCACGGCTTAGCAGGAGTCGTTCTTTTTTGGTGAGTTTATCGAAGGTGCCATCGGCTTCCATTTTGTCAATGGTCGCCAGTCGTTTGATGCTGCGACGAATGGTCGAAAAGTTGGTGAGCATTCCGCCGAGCCAGCGCTCAACGACATACGGCATGCCGCAGCGTTGTGCTGCTGCTTTGATGGCTTCTTTAGCTTGGGGCTTTGTGCCAACAAACAGAATAATCTTGCCCTCCGAGGCGGCATCGAGTGCAGCTTTACGGGCAAGGTCGAGCAGCACGACGGTCTTCCGAATGTCAATGATGTGGATGCCACCGCGTTCACCGTAAATGAACAGGCGCATCTTCGGATTCCACCGGCGGCGGAGATGACCAAAATGCGCGCCGGCTTCGAGAAGTTGTTCAATGGATATCATAGAGCAAAAGATGGTGTTGAACATCTGCTCTGTTCATACGCCACGCCCAATTCCTGGTCTGTCCAGGAACACACCACGCGTGGGATTCCAGAGCATGGTAACGGTGGGCAGCGCTGGTGCTGCCATGAGATTAGCGCTTCGAGAACTGGAAGCGTTTTCGTGCTTTTTTCTGTCCGTACTTTTTCCGTTCGACCATACGCGGATCGCGCGTGAGCAAGCCATGCTGCCGGAGAACACCGCGGAAATTGGCATCGTATTCGACCAGTGCACGCGCTAAGCCATGGCTGAGTGCGCCAGCTTGTCCGCTTTTTCCACCGCCATCGGCAAGGACAACGACATCGAATTTCCCCTCAGTCTGCGTCACGTGCAACGGCTTGAGTGCTGTCAAGCGCGTCGTGACGACGGGGAAATACTCTTCAAATGGTTGACCGTTGACGGTGATGGTACCACTACCGGGGCGAATGCGTACACGCGCTGTTGCCTCTTTTCGCCGTCCGGTTCCAAGGAAATCCTTCATGCTTCTCTGTGTTCTATGGGATTATGAGTCAACACTACATCGAAAGGCGATACTGTTCCGGTTGCTGAGCTTGATGCGGATGAGACGGTCCCGCATAGACTTTCAATTTGAGTCGCATGCGACGCCCAAGCCGATTTTTCGGAAGCATTCCATAGACCGCATGCTCGATGACCTTCGCCGGATTCCGGCTGATGAGTTCTTTGAAGGACTCGAACCGTTCGCCACCAGGATAACCGGTGTAGCGGAAATATTCTTTCTGCTCGGCACGTTTGCCCTTGAGCTGGACTTTCTCAGCATTGATGACGATAACGTAATCGCCACAGTCAACATGTGGTGTAAATGCCGGCTTATGTTTGCCCCGGATGAGCGCAGCAATACGCGAGGCAAGTCGTCCAAGCGTTTGACCGCTGGCATCAACAACCCACCAGCGACGCTCGATTTGGTCCGCCCGCGCCGAGCGCGTAATCAAATCGGTCGGTTTCACTATCGGTGCTCGAATTGATAAACAATCTCAGTTTCAAGGCTGCAAAAATACTGTTCGAGGGGGATACTTCGGCACTGAATAGGAAAAATGCGCCTTCCGACTCCACTGGTGCTTCGCTATGAACGCATGGAAAAGTACGTGTTCTTGATGAACTCGTCCTGGAAAACATCATCGGGAACTGACTCGGCAGTTGCTGCTCGGAAGTGCTCTTCCCAGACCGCTGCGCCATAGCGATGGAGCTCTTCTGCTGCAAGATGTGCGGCTCGACGCTGCAGCTCAATCTTCCGTTCTAATTCCGCTCGATGCTGGGCTATCCATTCATCGCTCTCCAGGTACGGTGCGAGCGTAAACGGTTCTTGCGCACGGATTCGGTCAATGCGCCGCAACTCGTACTCAAGCCGATAGAGCAATCGCCGATGCAGGACTGCAAGAAGTTCTACCGTTTCCGCTTTGTCGGTGCGATACTGGGCATCAATACAGACGATACCATGGACGGTCCGGAGACGATCAAGGTCACCGCGGCTGTATGCATCTTGAACGATACCCCAGAAGCGCTCAAAAAGTCCTGCATCACCGTCGCGGTCAGGATGGAGTCGTTTGACCAAGTCCCGGTAGAGCTGCGCGCAGAGCCTGGCGCGTTCCGGGAAACGTGTTGCTGCCTGAGATGTGGCTGGTTGGGCGTGACCGGCTGTTTCGGTCTGCTGGCGATAGTGACGGTGCTGACGCTCGACCAATTGGCAAATTCGTCGGAGCAGGTCATCGGTAATGGTTTCACCCCGGCGAACGTACATGTGCACAATTTCGCACACACGCTGTACCTGCGCTGCCTTGAGCGTTTCCACTTGCATGGTTCGCTCCAGCTCCCCGAACAGCTCCGCATACCGATTCAACAGGCGTGGGCGCTCTTCCACCACGAGTTGATACCAGCAGAAGAGAACATCTCGCAACTGTTGCTGTAGCTGCTCGATTGCCTGCCGGTAAAATTGGACCGCCGGATGAAGGATCAGTGCTGTTTGGCTCATCGGACGAGCACGCATTGATGGAACAGCCCGTGCTGATCGGTGTGCAGCACGCGGCGATTCGACACTCCTGTGCCAGACATTCAACGAACGATGAGCAAACTTACGGTGAGCGTTTGCGATGGACCGATAATGGCAATGCGATATGCCCCACTCCCGTATGCCGCCACCGAAATTGGAAGTTGCTGAATTCCACGTTGAAATACGCCCCGATAGAGCACTGCAGCATCGCCACGTGCCAGACTTTGTAATTCGATCCGGTATGTGCCCACTTCGATGGCAGCAAACACCAGCAGCGTTTCATTGTCTGCTGGATTCGGTGATGCGAAAGCCTCAATCTGTTCGGTAAATATCGGCACGCGCTGCTGCTGTACCAGGCAGAGACTATCAACTACAATTTCTCCATTTTCCACCCGCTCGAGCACAAACGCCTGGACCGCACGTTCCCAGTCTATGCCGGCAGGTGCGAGCAAGCGCACTTCCTCTTGCTGCTGGCGCGATGCAAGAAGCAGCAGCGGCACTTTTCCAACAGTGTCGCTTTGCCCAAAGGTCAAGCCTATGGAGATTGTATCCCACCCCGTCCAACGCGGATGATCAGCATAGATGCTGCGATCACCGGCAACTGCAACCGATGGCGGCAATATTAGCCTGCATCGTGCCTGGAATTCCGAGTGCTCAAAGTAAGGCACGTAGTATTGGCGATCAAGCAGAATCGGGAGCTCAACAGTATCCCCGACAATGCCACGGCAGCTCCCCAATCGCAAACCGAATGGGTACCGAACAACCGTCGAGATACTGTCGCTGGCTATCGCTGTTCGTTCCATACGCCACAGGCTCAGCACACCACCAACCGTTGCTACGAACAACGTATCGCTCATCGGATGGCACCCAATGGCAACAATAGCGTCGCCGATCGTTACAGGCTGATGAACCGGATCACCACTGGCGACGCTCCACTGAAAAATTCGTCCGTTGCGGTCTCCGGCAAGCAGTCGGCTGCCATCGCTGCTGAATGCTAGTGCCCGGCTGACGCTGCCCTGTTCAACAAAAACATGCGCAGAACGCCAGTTGGCATAGTCCCACAATCGAACAGTTTGATCCTCACCGGCAGAGGCTAAAAATTTGCCGCTGGGCGAGAATGCCAATGCAACGATGCGCGCAGCGTTTGTCCAGTTATTGCCATGCCCAAGGAGATAGATTCGCTCGGTACTGCTGCCAAGGTTATTCCATGGCTCGACGATGATAACGCCATCGGCGCCGGCATGAGCAATCACACTGCCATCGGGATGAAAGGCAACCGCGCTAACACCTCCGAGTGCCTGCGATAGAACGCTGCCGAGCAAACGTCGCTGGGCAACATCCCATATCCGAACAAATCCATCGGCATAACCGGCTGCAACAATCGGCAAGCGTGGATGCGAAGCAAGGGCAATGATTGGTGCTGCGATCGCATCGCCAAACGGTGGCTGTGCCTCCCCGCTCCGAATCGAGACAATGCTCAACTGCGCTCCTTCAGCAACAATGGCTGAATCCAGCGCATTCGGATACCGACACAGTAAGGCAGGTTCACGCACACCGCGGAGCTGGACACCGGCTGCAGACGTACCCTCCATGCTGCAGAGCATGCGCTGGCGAACGAGTGCAACGACTCGACCGGGACCGTCCCACCACGCATCCAACACTGTATCGGGGAGCTGCACGCTGACAATTTGCTCGGGTGTTGGCGTGGTGACAAGCTGCGTTTTGACAAGCACCGGTACGGTATCGAGCCGCGGGACAACCCACTCAACGCTATTGGTCGAAAGTGCTGTTGCAATCGGTTGCCAGACTTGCCCGCGATTTGTTGAGTAAAGGACGTCGGTTGTTAGCTGAGTGGCATGCTCCCACTCAATCCGCACCACTCGCCCTGGATAGAGCACCTGTCCCGATCCAGGCGATAGAATCCGAATTTGCGCGAACAAACTTACACCGACCGACAGCAAAACAAGCAGTGCTGGCACAGCAATTTCGTTCCGCATGGCAAAACAATCCACTGGTGTTATCGGCAATTCCACGAAAAACTGAGTTGAGCCGCGCTACGGTGTCATGCGACGGGCAACACGAGAAGCCACGATCATTTCGCCGAGTGCACAGAGCAATGCCGCACCAATAAGCCATGGCCATAGCTCGGCACGCTGGCGCTGCCGCCCCACAACTGCACCGATCGCAGCATCCAGCTCTGCACGTTCAACATCCCGCTTCCCAACCCTCTGCGAAATATACGACACCACCTTATCGGTTGCCGTAAACGTTAGCTGTGCCTCTGATGCAGGAGGATTGACCGAAATCGCGGCGATTGGCTCTGCAGCATTTTGTGGAGTAATGACCATACACCCGGGCAGTAGTAGGCGACCTAAATCTACGATCGCACTGCCACTCAACCGCACAGCCGCAACAACGGACTCTGCGCCGGATGCATCCCGGACCGTGAATGCATCGCTTATTGCATACCGCTGAGGAAGCTCCACTCGGCAACGCTGCCCAACGGTGTAATCGGCACCAACGGATTCCTTTGCTGCCAGGTAAAAAACCGATCGCGCGACAAAAACGGGAAAAAGTCCCGACGTCGGGAACGCACTCCACTCAACGGTGGGTGGCACTGCACAGTAGATCACGCGTCCATTGCCGACGACGTGTTCACTTGCGAAGGCGGTGCCACCGTCGAAGCTGATGAGATGAACGCCGTTTGTGCTTGCTAATGCTTGTTCGATTGCTGGTGATTCGAGTGTCGTGATTGCTCCACGTTCGGCTCGAAAAACCCCGGAAAACAGTGGATGCTGCTCATCTGCACCGCGCAGATCGTACGTCGCATTTTTTTTGGGTGGCAGCGCGACCAGCGAACCGATACCGAATTCACGCGCAAAACGTTGTTGCTCGGCAATCGGTGCAGTTGCATTTGCAAACATTAGCACGTTGCCTCTGCCGGCGTTTAGATAAGCACGCACCTGCTCGGTGCCGCTCGGCGTCAGTGGTTCGGTTAGAATCACCACGTCGTAATCGTCGAGCGCCAGTCCTGCTAAGCT
>JBBIUD010000089.1:0-6401 GCA_037440485.1 Chlorobiota bacterium | reverse complement strand
TGAACCGAAACTGCCACTGAACATCTTCTCGAGTGCTGCACGTGCTTCTTGGTGCGACCCAGCAATCACGACTCCTTTCCCGGCTGCTAAACCATCGGCTTTGATCACAACCGGCAGCGAACACGTTGCGATGTATTGGTACGCATCGTCGGATTCATCGGCGGTAAAGCTCACCCAGTGGGCAGTCGGGATGCCATAGCGTTGCATGAAGCGCTTGGCATACCATTTCGAGGACTCCAAACGCGTTGCAGCTTGCGATGGACCAAAGACAGGAATTTCCTCAATCCGCAGTGCATCAGCCATTCCAGCAGCCAATGGCGCTTCAGGACCGATGACCACTAAGTCAATGTTTTGCTCATGGCAGAATTCCGCGACCGCCGATGCATTGAATGGATCGTCCAATGGGATACGCTGCGCTCGCTGGAAAATGCCGGGATTCCCCGGCGCTGCCCAGAGCATAGGACGTGAGTCCGATTCAGCAAGTGCTCGGACGAGTGCATGCTCTCGGCCGCCAGAACCAATGACGACTATCCGCATGGGATGTACCTAAAATGGAACATCGTCGTATGTGTCGAATGAATGTTCGTCGCTGGAGCTGCTCGACGTCATTTCGGACGAGTGCGGCTCGATTTTCAAAGCGTTGAGGTTGGTAAAGTATATCGGCTCACCACCATCGCGTCCTTGAACTTCCCGACCTGTGATAGCAAAGGTCACTTTCAACACGGAACCGATCGAGTAGCTATCAATCAGCCCACAACGGTCTTGCGTCAAAACGAATTTGACGTACTCGACATACATGCCGTCCTGGACGGTCAGCACAAATTCACGCTTGCGGAAGCGTTCTGTGATTTGTTGCTCAGGGAATACTTTGTAGAGCGAACCGACTATCGTGTAGAGCATAGTACACCGTGTTTGTTAGTCTTGAGGAATCCACTGTTCAATCAGGAGAGGAAATTGCCGAACAACTTCGTCGAGTTGCTGGACTTGGTGTGCCCCAGCGGTTGCCAGCGTTGGGCGTCCGCCTCCTTTACCGCCAAGCTGCTGCGCGACGGTGGCAACCAATTTGCCTGCTGGATACTGCGCTGCTAAATCGTCGGTCACCACGCACACGAGCTGCGCTTTCCCGTCGAGAGTCGCTGCGAGCAGCCCGATCCCACCGGAGCGCATTTGCTGGCGGAGCGATTCTGCGATTGCGCGTAGCTCGTCGGCTGATTCCACAGCGAGTATCGCCGCGACGACACGAATGCTACCAACCATAACCACACGACTGAGTAACTCCGGCAGCAGTGTTGCCAATTTCTGCTCCCGGCGGAGCTTCTCGAGCTCACGTTCCAATGCTCGCAGTCGTTCCACCAGTGAGCTTTGTTCGGCGGCTTGTTGATGAAGCTGCTGGCGCATGTGCTCGATATACTGCTCGAGCCCTTTACCGGTAACTGCCTCGATGCGACGGACACCGGCAGCAATCGCTGATTCGTCGGTGAGAGCAAACAAGCCAATCTGGCTGGTGTTCTCGACATGCGTGCCGCCACAAAATTCTGCTGAGAAGGTTTCATCAACGATGACAACGCGCACAATGTCGCCATACTTATCCCCGAAGAACATCTTGACACCAGGAATTTTTTGTGCTTGATCAATCGGGAGAATGCGCGTTTCAACGGGAATGCTCTCGAGAATTTTTTCGTTGACGATGCGCTCAATAGCCAGGCGCTCATCATTGCTGAGCTTGGAAAAGTGGGAAAAATCAAAGCGCAGCCGGTCTGGTGCAACCAGTGAGCCGCTTTGCTTGACATGCTCGCCAAGAACGCGCCGCAGAGCTTCGTGGACAAGGTGTGTCGCCGTGTGATTGCGCTGAATATCCCAGCGTCGTGCGCGATCAACGCGGGCAATGGCTGTCTGCCCCGAAAGCGTTGCTGGTACTAACTGCCGGCAGATATGCACTATGGCACGACCAGCGCGCCGCACGTCCTCAACGTCAAAAGTGATGCCAGCAACTTCGATGGTGCCGGTATCGCTGACCTGCCCTCCAGACTCAACGTAGAATGGTGTTGCTGCAAGGACGATCGCATTTTCCTCGACGTCCAGGATGCGCGTTTCCACCTCGAGCGTATCGTAACCAACGAACTCCGTTTCAAGTTCACGATCGCGCGTGATCACCTCGGCATGGTGTCGTTTTTGTGCCTGACGGGAGCGCGCACGTTGCTGTTCCATGCACTCTTCGAATCCAGCACGATCAACGCTGAGCCCATCATCGCGAGCCATCAACTCGGTCAAGTCCAGCGGGAACCCAAATGAATCGTACAGCAAAAAGGCATCTTCGCCTTTGATAACTCGCTCACCACGTGCTTTCGTTTGGGCAGCAATCGCCGCATAGCGTTCGATACCTCGATCGAGCGTTGCAAAGAATGCTTCTTCTTCTCCGCCGATGACGCGCTCAATGGTCGCACGATGCTGGCGAATTTCAGGGAATGCATCGCCCATAATCGCTGCGAGCACTTCGACCAACCGAAATAAAACCGGCTCGGTAAATCCAAGATTCCGCCCGTAGCGGACAGCACGGCGAAGGATTCGCCGCAGCACGTATCCACGCCCTTCGTTTCCAGGTAACGCACCATCAGCAATTGCAAACGACAACGCACGGACATGATCTGCCATCACGCGCATAGCAACGCCGACCGGCGAGCGAAGATCGGGATCGTATCGCTTGCCGGAGAGTTCTTCGATTCGTTCGATAAGCGGGGTGAAGAGATCCGTTTCGTAGTTGGATTCCTTCCCCTGCAAAATGGCGGCGATACGCTCAAGCCCCATGCCGGTGTCCACATGCTTGCGCGGAAGTTCCTCCAGCGTGCCATCGCTTGTCCGGTTGTATTGAATGAAAACGTTGTTCCAAATCTCGATGACATGCTGCGTACCAGCATTGACCAGCTCGCGCCCATCGGCGTTGGGAGTACGGTCGTAGTGAATTTCTGTGCATGGACCGCATGGACCAGTTTCACCCATTTCCCAGAAGTTGTCTTTATCACCAAAGCGGAGAATGTGCGATTCAGGTAAATGGCGTTTCCACAGCTCGAACGATTCATCGTCGGTGTGATGAACGGTAGCGTAGAGTCGTTCTGCAGGTAGCACCCACACTTGGGTGAGCAGTTCCCACGCCCACGCGATCGCTTCTGCTTTGTAGTAGTCGCCAAACGACCAATTCCCCAGCATCTCGAAGAACGTATGATGGTAGGTATCGTAGCCGACTTCCTCTAGATCGTTATGCTTGCCGCTGACGCGAATGCACTTTTGGGAGTTCACTGCGCGCGTGTACTCGCGAGTCCCCGTGCCGAGGAAAACATCTTTGAACTGATTCATCCCTGCGTTCGTAAACAGCAGTGTTGGATCGCCGTGAGGGATCACCGGACTGCTGGGGACTATGCGGTGCCCGCGTTCAGCGAAAAATTCTAAAAACGATGTGCGAATCTGGTGCGACTGCATTGTGTCGGATGCATTAGTAGTGGACAGGCGTAGCTGTATCGAAGAGCCGGGGGAGCGCCTTCTGCCAGGCATCGCGCATCGAGGTCAGCGACCATGCACCGATGTTTTCGATACTCAGCATTGTGCCGCCGGTCGTGCCAATATGCAGGCATGGAACGCCATGCTGGTGGCAGAGTTTCTCGAACTCCGACGCTTTGTCTGGATCAATGCTGACCACAACTCGCGAGCCAGCTTCACCGAAGAGATTTCCCATGGTTGGCTCAAATGGAAGGTGCACGTGCGCTCCGACGCCACCGCAAAGAGTTGCTTCCGCGATAGCAATAGCAAGTCCGCCTTCCGCTGTATCGTGTGCCGAGCGAACCAGCCGCTGTCGTATTGCTGTTAGCAGGCAGCGTTGGAGCTGAACTTCCCGGTCTGCATCGAACGGTGGCGCGGTGCCGAGTGGCTCACCGGCAAGCATCAAAAGAAGTTCGCTTCCATCGAGCCGATCGCTCTGCCATCCCAGCAGGTAAATTCGGTCGCCATCGCGCTGAAATCCCGACGGGGTAATATGGTCGAGCGACTCGATGATGCCAAGCATCCCGATTGTTGGGGTTGGATAGATCGCATGCGCTTGAGATTCGTTGTAGAAGCTCACATTGCCACCAGTGACGGGCGTTCCCAGCAGCCGGCACATGTGCCCCATGCCCAAAACTGCCTCTCGAAATTGCCAATAAACTTCCGGATCGTATGGATTGCCGAAGTTGAGGCAGTTGGTGATCGCAACAGGCTCCGCACCAGCGCACACGCAATTACGCGCTGCTTCGGCAACTGCCATCATGGCACCAAAGAACGGATCGAGGTACACGTAGCGACTGTTGCAATCGGTCGAAAGCGCAAGAGCTTTGCCTGGCAATTCTTTCAATCGGACAATTGCAGCATCGCACGAACGCTCGATTGTGTTAGTGCCAACATGGCGATCGTACTGCTCATAGACCCACTGCTTGCTGGCAATGGTCGGTCGTGACAGCAACGCCAGCAGTAATTCTTCTTTCGAACGATGTGTGTTGTCGCTTTCAAACTGAGCTTGATCGAAGGATCGAGTCTTGGTCAGGTATTCTGCGGGTTGCCACGAGCGCTCATAGACTGGCGCACCACCACCAACGACGAGAGCGTCTGCCGGTACACACGCAACACACTCACCGTGCCGCCAGAATCGCAGGAAGCCATCGCCCGTGACAACGCCAATCTGCACAAGGGGAACATCCCACTTTCGGCAGATTTCCTGTGCGATCGCTTCTTTACCCTTTTCGATGACCACAAGCATGCGCTCTTGCGACTCGCTGAGCAAAATTTCGTAGGCACTCATATCCTGCTCGCGAAGCGGCACGCAGTCGAGATTAATCTCCATACCGACTTTCCCTTTGGCACTCATTTCGCTGGTTGAGCAGGTGATACCGGCAGCGCCCATGTCTTGCATCCCCACAACGCATCCGGCTTCGACGAGTTCGAGTGCTGCTTCCAGCAGCAATTTCTCGGCGAATGGATCGCCAACCTGTACTGTCGGGCGCATATCGGCGCTGGATTCGTCGAATTCTCGCGATGCAAGCAGTGAGGCACCGTGGATGCCGTCGCGACCAGTGCTCGATCCCATCAGCATGACAGGATTGCCCACACCGCGTGCCGCCGACGAGACGACTCGATCGATTCGAACAAGTCCAACCGCCATCGCGTTGACCAGCGGGTTGTCGTTGTAGCAGGAATCGAAGTACACTTCGCCGCCGACTGTTGGGACGCCGAATGAATTCCCGTAGTCGCCGATACCACGCACAACGCCTCGCACTAAGTACGCTGTGCGCGGACGCTCCGGCTCACCAAAGCGGAGCGAGTTGAGCGCAGCAATCGGTCGCGCTCCCATTGTGAAGATGTCGCGAAGAATACCGCCAACGCCTGTAGCTGCACCTTGGTACGGCTCGACGGCAGAGGGGTGATTGTGTGATTCGATCTTGAACGCAACCGCGTACCCATCGCCCAGGTCCACAAGACCGGCATTTTCAGTTCCCGCTTCGACCAAAAGGCGGCTACCACTGCGTGGCAGCGTCTTGAGCATCAGGAGCGAGTTTTTATACGAGCAGTGCTCGCTCCACATGACGCTGAACATACCGAGTTCGGCATAGGTTGGCTCTCGACCGAGCAGTTCGATGATACGAGCATATTCATCGTGGCTCAGCCCAAGCTCTACGGCAAGCGACTGGGAGACAGGAGTCTTCTTCTCAGAACACAGCTCGACCGACGATGACTCGACGTTGACCGATTCCATCAGTGCACATGGTGACAACAACAGGATGCCTCCCGCGAGGCAGCGATTGCAAAAATACCGCAGTCGTCTGTCTAGTAGGCAACCTGCGCGTCAAACGCTGTGCGGCTGAGCACGGTGATCGGAGCTTGTCCTAACTGGCGAAGTTGGTCGTTGATCGGCGCAAGGTGCTGTCGCACGATGTTTTCAAACCACTGCTCGACCTGCTCAATACGATCGGCGTATTGATCGCTGAGCCGAAGCTGCTCATCGGTAGGCATGCCGGGGTAATACGCAACCGACGCATACAAATCGGCAAGTTTTTCGCGAAGCTGAGGTTCGGTATCGGCAAACAGCGATGCCTTTCGAGCAACGAGCGTGTAGTATGCTGAATCGAGCTGCTCAGCAAGCGAGACCAGCTGCGCTCGCACGGGATCAGCAACATGAGCGCTGCGCTGCTGAAGTGTATCTCGAAGCGTCAGGATTCGCTCAACGATAAATGCTAAATCCTCAATCATGCGATACAATCGCATTTGCGCGGCAACATTTGCTTTCCGTTCGGCAAGCGAAATGCCCGAACTGGTATCGTGCAGGATGCGAACGCTCGTCATCACGACGCGATCACCTTTTCGGATGCGAACCGTGTACGTTC
>JBBIUD010000088.1:0-6449 GCA_037440485.1 Chlorobiota bacterium | reverse complement strand
TTCGCTGGCGCCTTCTTGGCAGCCGCTTTCTTGGCTGTTGCCATAGCGACCTCTTTGTACTAAAGTGATACAAACAAAATGCAACGCAATACTACAAAATCAAAAGCGATTTTGCAAGAGAAATTTCTCGCACGACAAAAATTTTTTGAACACTACCGTACGCACCAACAACGCACTCGTTGAGCAATCACCCTGAAAGCCGCATAAATACTTGCGTTGCGGGCTGCATGCATTTCGGCGCGTGCACTATCAATCAATGACAGCTACAGAGGAATGTTGCCATGTTTTTTGGGAGGATTTGTATCGCGCTTGGGTGATAGTCGTTTGAGCGCGCGCACTAATCGCTGTCGTGTGTGGCTTGGTATGATAACGTCATCAACATAGCCACGCTCGGCAGCACGGTATGGATGTGCGAACTGTTCGTTGTATTCCTCCTCCAATTGGCGAGCGCGTTCGCTCTTGTTCTCTGCTCGTTCGAGTTCTTTACGGAAGAGAATTTCAACAGCACCTTTTGCACCCATCACGGCAATCTCGGCAGTCACCCAGGCAAGGTTGTAGTCACCGCGAATGTGTTTGGAATTCATCACATCGTATGCTCCGCCGTATGCTTTCCGCGTGATGACGGTAAGCTTCGGCACTGTTGCCTCGCAGAAGGCATAGAGCAGCTTTGCACCATGGCGAATGATACCGTTCCATTCTTGATCGGTACCCGGCAGAAAACCTGGCACATCCACCAATACAACCAACGGAATGTTGAAGCAGTCGCAGAATCGAACAAAGCGCGCTGCCTTGACCGAACTGTTAATATCGAGGACACCCGCCAGCGCGTTCGGCTGATTGGCAACAATGCCCACCGGCATACCATCCAGCGTGGCAAAACCAACAATGATGTTCGGCGCATAGTCAGCGTGTACTTCGAAAAAATCCCCTTCATCTGCAATCTCGACGATAACGTCTTTCATGTCGTAGGGCTGGCTTGGGTCAGCCGGAATGATGCGGTCTAATCGCGGGCATAGACGCTCTGGATCATCGCGTGTTGGGATACGCGGCACTGGCGCTTCATTGGACGAGGGCAGAAACCCGATCAACTTCCGCACAGCAAGCAATGTCTCCACTTCATTGTCGAATGCGAAATGCGCCACTCCCGATTTTGTTGCATGCGTTTCAGCGCCGCCCAGCTCATCGAAGGTGACATCTTCGTGGGTAACGGTCTTGACGACATTGGGTCCAGTCACAAACATGTACGACGTACCGCGCACCATGAAGATGAAATCGGTGATCGCTGGCGAGTACACCGCACCACCAGCACATGGACCCATGATGACCGAGATTTGCGGTACAACGCCACTGGCTAGCGTGTTGCGCAAGAAAATGTCGGCATAACCACCGAGTGAAACGACGCCTTCCTGTATCCGTGCGCCGCCGGAGTCGTTGATGCCTATGATCGGCGCGCCGATCTTGAGCGCAAGGTCCATCACTTTGCAGATTTTCTCGGCATGTGCTTCGCTCAGCGATCCGCCGAAGACCGTGAAATCCTGAGAGAACACACAGACGGTTCGCCCGCCGATTGTGCCTACACCAGTGACGACACCATCGCCGAATGGACGCTGTCGTTCCAGCCCAAAGCCACTGGAACGATGGCGCACGAACATGTCGAATTCTTCGAACGATCCGGGATCGAGCAGGACCTCCAATCGCTCGCGTGCGGTGAGTTTGCCTTTGCGATGCTGGTCTGCGATGCGCTCTGCGCCGCCACCCAGCAACGCTTGCCGACGATAGTGTTCCAGTTGTTGAAACCGATCCATGCAGAAATGATTGAGTTATCGAACTTTGAACGTTGCCATCGCCACAATTGCCAAGATAATGGCAACGATGTAAAACCGCATCACCACTTTTGCTTCATGCCAGCCGCATCGCTCGAAGTGGTGGTGAAGCGGAGCCATGCGAAAGAGCCGCCGCCCTTCCCCGTAGCGCCGTTTGGTGTACTTGAAGTATGCCACCTGCAAAATAACCGACAGCGTTTCGGCAAAAAACACACCGCCGACAATGGGAAGCAGAAATTCTTTCTTGATGAGCACACACAAACCACCGATTGCGCCGCCGAGTGCCAGCGATCCTGTATCGCCCATGAACACCTGCGCAGGATACGCATTGAACCAGAGGAAACCTAATGCTGCACCGACCATCGCCGCAGCGAAGATTGTCAACTCATCTGCACCGCGCAGATGCATTATGGTCAAGTACTGCGCAAAGACAACATTGCCACTGACGTATGCAATCAACGCCAACGCTAAAGCTGCAATTCCGATCGTCCCAATGGCTAATCCATCGAGACCATCGGTGAGATTGACCGCATTCGACGTTGCTGTCATTACGAAAACAACCATCGGTACGTAGAGCACGCCCCAATCGAAGTTGACATGCTTTGCAAAGGGCACCGTTGTCAGTGTTTTGACCTGAGCATAGGTCGCGCTATACCATTCCGGTGCAAAGTAAATGGCGCAGCCCAATGCCAAGCCAATTGCAATCTGCCCGATCAGCTTGTAACGTGCAATCAAGCCTTTGGGGAGCTTTCGCACAACCTTGAGGTAGTCATCGAGAAATCCCACGCCGCCTAACCAGAGAGTTACCACCACAAGGCTCCACACGTATGCATTCGAGACATTCGCCCACAGTATCGTCGGAATAACAATCGCCAGCAGCACAATTATTCCTCCCATCGTTGGAGTTCCAGCCTTGACGGCATGATTACCCGTTGTCGCCAACTCGGCTTTGGCTTGCTCGCCGATCTGGCGCCGACGCAGTGCAGCAATCACACGCGGTCCAACCACAAAGCTTATTGCCAGTGCCGTAATAGCTGCTGCTGCCGAGCGGAACGTAACATACCGAAATACGCCAAAACCCGGCGGTCCAAAGGTTCGATCTATCCAGAGCAACAATTCAAACAACATCGCGCATCACACGATTGCGTCCATACAGTGCTGCACACCGATTCATTGAGCGCGAAAATACTTGCCGTCTCCATCGGAACAAAGTCTGCCTCTTCAGTAATAGCAGCACTCGGCTGGTGCTACTGCTATTGTTTGACGGCTCCCAGCCGATATGTTTGTGTGTGACGATGGTCAATCAACGGAGGTTTTGATGATGGCAAAGCTTGCGTTGGAACTGTTCGTTCGCCCGTTCGACGATCTCGAACAGCGGCAGTATCAGATCAATGCTGCCCTTGCTTCGACGGTCGCCCAGTTTCGCCGTAATCAACTCTATCCTGCGTTGGGCGAGCTGATCGAGCTGTACCGCACGCTCGACCATTTGCTCCGACAGCATGAGCAGTTACAGCCGAGCGATGCGGTGCGTGCCCTCCCACCAGTGGAGACCACGTCACCAGATGAGACTGTGCACACCGCAGACGCGATCGAATCCATGTTCGAGCTTATCCGATGGGCACTACCGCTTCTCCGCAATGCGATCGAGGAAGGAACGGCTCTGTTTGATTTTGTCGAGGAGAACATCACGCTCACCAACGTCGGACTATTGCCAATGTATACCGGCGAGGGGTACGTCCTCATTCCCGAACATCGCACCTGTACGATACATGTTCTGCGATACACAACATCACAGCTTGTCGAGCACGGCGATCGGTATCGGACTCTCCGCACCAGTGAAGTGCTCTGCTTGCAGTACCGCGGTGTCTGGCACGCACCTGAATCAATCAAGCGACAGCTCATCGCGCGGTACCCGGAATTGCCCAATCCAGCGACGTTCACGTGTGAAACCGATTTAGACTTTCCGTACACCGAAACAATTTTGCCCGTCGCAAAGCGAAAACTCATCCAGCTTCTTACGTAAGGGCTGCAAGCTGTTTCCGCAACCACAGGAGAGGCAGGTAGTCCCGGTAGTACGGAAGCGACTCGACCAATCGGTCGAGTGCTGCTTCTATACGGCGGCGAGCATTGATACGCCGCTGCGATGTTTCATACCCCAGTGCTGAAAAGAAATCGTGGAACATCCGCACGATTGCATACTCTGTGGGGAGCGTTGTCCGGAGCCGCTGACGCATGAAATGCTTGCGCAGATTATCAACCTCGCGGAGCGCATCGTTGGTTTCCCCTCGCACGTAGGCAATGATCGCGTAGAGGTACCATCCGTAGTGATACTCACCGATCGGGTAGCGCCTCGATACAGTTGGGAGCGACTGCTGTGCTGCCTGCGCATCACCGAGAAAAATGTAGGCATATGTTCGCAGCAGGGCAAACCGAAATCCAATACGGACATCTTCAAACACCGCTGGCTTATCTCGAAGAAAATCGAGCACCTCTGTATAAGCACCCGCTTTCATCAGCGCACTGCAGTAGTTATAGGCGAGCAGAGGCAGAATGGTCGGGTCACTGTGTCGCTCAGCAAGCTCGATTGCCTGGAGACTGGTTTGTGCAGAAGCAGCATAGTCGCATGCAACTGTCATGAGCAAAACTGCAAGTGTCCCCAGAGCTGATATACGCTCGGCAAAGAGTGCAGTGCCCGGTTCTATTGCAATGGAGCTGATGAGTTCAGCTGATGCTCTGGCTGCCTCCAGTCGCTGCTCGCCAGTGTAGGCGACAGCTTTTCGCTTCAGGTGGTAATACTGCTGCAGTGCTGTCGTTCGCTCCAGCGATAGCGATGGCAATGGTGGATACGCAATCTGCTCTGCATCGAGCATGTGCTCAGTAGTTGAGCGTTGCGCAGCCAACTGCTCGTATGCGGTCACGGCATAGTCCGCCAGCGCAGTAATGGCTTGATCAATCCACTCGATCGTTTCCAACATCCGTTGATGCGAAAATGTCCCCTTCCGAAGAGTCGCTGCAATGGCTTCCTGGCAAAGCTGCACTCGTCGCGCATAATCATGCTCCCTGGTCGCTTTTGCCAGTGCTGCTGCGAGCACGTCGTCGAATTCTGCCCAGAGTTGCCGCTGGCTTAGCACCTCAAGCAGCAGCATATCGCTGAACAGTTCCTGCCGCTCAAGTTTCGTGAGCGCATGCTCTGCAACGAGGACACGCTCAATCACTCTGACAAGCAAGCGGAACTCATTTCGAATGCGGTAATCGTTTTGCTTGGTGTACGTTTCCCCGAACACGCGTTGGTAGAGCTCGATTTTATGCGATGCCAGCGCTTCCCCTGCTGCGATTAGGCGGCAGCACTCTTGCCAGAGCACTGCAAGATGCTGCCGGCGCTCCCGTGCAATTGCTACCTCGACCTTTGCGCGCTCTTCATCGTTGAGTGCTTCGATATATCGCTCCAGTCGCAACTTCATCTGTCATCACAAATCCAACAAATGACCAAAAATCTGCGTTCCTGTCGCCATACTTTGCGCCATGGCACGCAAGCATCACACCCAACAAAAAACTGACTGTCCAGCAATACCAGCACGCCCGATGCGACGACGGTACACGACATACGCAAGCATTCAGCTATACTGCTTTTGGGTGATCGCCAACTATGGCTGGACATATTCCACACCCGGCAGAGTCGCATAGCATCGTCACGCAAACAAAATTAGACTTCGCCGATCAAAACAAGTCAACTGAGACCGTCATTCGATATCGCGGTTGTGATGGCAGGGCGTGTTCGTTCCAGGTGTACAGCCCGATGGTGGTCAACTCGAACGAGACTGGCAGGTGTTGCTCCAATTGTTTTGCCCACTGAAGTCGCATGTGCGCACGCGCGCGACTGGGTTTCATCCGAGCAATAGTTAGGTGCGGAAGGATGCTTCGACGTTCAGGCTCTAAGCCGAGTTGCTGACGAATCCGATCGCGCCAGCGCCCGATCAACGATCGCAGCTCACCCGTGCTATCGTCGAATCCAAGGGCAACCACGCTTGCCCATTGCTGCCGTGGTAGCAGCAGCGCCTCTATTGCTTCAGTGGTCAATCGCTGCTGCTGGATTTGCTCAAGCATCGGAGCAAGCGTTTCGGTGGGATCGTCGGCACACGTGCCTAAGAACGCAATGGTGATGTGATAATCATCGGGGTGAATCAGGCGCATGCCATCGTCCACTGGTGGGAATTCCAGGGTTTGGCGCGGAACAGCTTTGATCGCAACAAACCAATTTGGCTGCATCAGTCAGCACTGATAGTGGAACGTCGTGAGCAGGACGGTGTAATTTCGTGCACTCACCAACGACCAGGTCAATGGACAAGTTTATCATCGAAGGTGGTCACGCGCTCCGCGGCAGTCTTCGCGTTTCAGGTTCGAAAAACGCTGTGCTCGCGCTCATGCCGGCAACATTGCTTGCACCGGGCATTCATCGCATTCGCCGCACGCCGAATTTACGCGACGTCTGGACAATGTCGCGATTGTTGGCAACCTTAGGTGCACACGTTGAGCTTGATCCGGCTGGCGAGCTATTTGTTGACACTCGCTCGATTACGTGCTTCGAAGCTCCATACGAGCACGTCAAGAAAATGCGCGCTTCGATCA
>JBBIUD010000087.1:0-6480 GCA_037440485.1 Chlorobiota bacterium | reverse complement strand
ATGAGCTTTTGGTGACGCCGCTGGATTGAGCACTCGCGCTCGTTGAGATGCACAACGTTACCATGCAGATCACCGAAGACCTGGAATTCAATGTGCCGTGGTTCTTCGAGAAACTTCTCGATGTACACATCGGGGTTGCCGAATGCAGCATCGGCTTCGTTGCGTGCGGTAATAAACGCTTGCTCGAGTTCTGCTTCCGTTTCCACGTAGCGCATTCCCTTTCCACCGCCACCGGCAACCGCTTTGAGCATGACCGGAAAACCGATCTCGTGCGCAATCGCAATTGCGTCCTTCAGTGTGGAGACGACCCCTTCACTGCCAGGAATCACCGGCACACCTGCTGCGCGCATAGTTTCTTTTGCTACGGATTTGTTGCCCATGGCAGCGATTTGTTCGGGCGTTGGTCCGATAAATGTGATGCCATGGTCGCGGCAGATTTCGGCGAACGTTTCGTTCTCAGCCAGGAAGCCATAGCCCGGATGAATCGCATCGGCATTGGTGACTTCAGCAGCAGCGATAATGTGTGGAATCTTTAGGTACGATTCCTTGCTCGGTGGCGGTCCGATGCATACTGCTTCGTCGGCAAAGCGGACATGGAGCGAGCGCTCATCAGCTTTTGAATAGACAGCAACTGTCTTGATGCCGAGTTCTTTGCAGGCTCGAATGATGCGGAGAGCAATCTCACCTCGATTGGCAATAAGAACTTTACGGAACATCGCTTATCTCTGGATGGAACAACAGCACCACTATGAAACGGTCTAATCGAGCGCGATCTCGAAGAGCGGCTGGTTGTATTCGACCGCCTGACCATTTTCCACTAAGACCCGAACCACCGTCCCACTGACGTCGCTTTCGATCTCGTTCATCAGCTTCATTGCTTCAATGATACAGAGCGTTTGACCGGGAACAACATGATCGCCAACTTTGACGTACGGCTCTGCATCCGGCGCTGGTGCACGGTAGAACGTTCCGACAATCGGTGAGATGATCGTATGCGTTTTTGAACTGGGGGGCGTTTCTGCAGCCGTATCGCGCTGCGCTTTAGGTGACTCTGATTCGGTAGCCGGCTGTGGAGTCGGTGGTGGCGGTGCTATTGGTTGCGGCATAACCATCGGTGCGACCACCGGAGCCACATTGTTGGTCGAGGGATTGCGGGCAAGGTGAACTGTGATACCCTCCTCCTCGATCGTTAGCTCGGTTAGGGTGGAATCATCAAACAGCTTTACCAGCCGACGAAGGTAGCTGAGGTCCATGGTTTTCCAATGAAAGCAAGTGAGACGTACTGCAAGATACAGCGCTACTCTTTGACGCGCTCGACATACTCCCCAGTCCGAGTATCTACGCGAATCAAATCGCCAGTATTGACAAAGAGCGGTACATCAATGGTAGCGCCAGTTTCCAAACGTGCGGGCTTAAGCACGTTCGAGGTTGTATCGCCTTTGAAACCAGGTTCGGTGTAGTCCACACGCACGGTCACGTGAGGCGGAAGCTCAACCGATAAGACGGTATCATCTTCGAACATCAGTTCGACATCTTGCCCTTCTTTGAGGAACCGCGCAGCTTCACCAACAACGGCAGCATCCACCGGTATCTGCTCGTAGGTTTCCTGCTCCATGAACACGTACACTTCACCGTCGCGGTAAAGGAACTGATATGGGCGCCGCTCGACGCGGACCAGGTCAATTTCTTCACCCGAGCGAAAACGGTTTTCCAGCAATTTACCGCTGCGCACAACACGCATTTTGACCTGGTAAAATGCACGCAGATTGCCGGGCGTACGGTGCTCAGATTCCAAAACCTGGCAGAGCTCGCCATTGAAGCGGATGTAAATACCGGGGCGAAGATCAGATGTTGTCGCCATTGCACGTGATCAAAGTAGTAGAACTATCCGAAAAAAACGCGGCGCTCGATGTAGCCGCGTTGTTTGCACGAGGTCCCGGGCGGAATCGAACCGCCGTACGAGGTTTTGCAGACCTCTGCATAGCCACTATGCTACGGGACCAAGCGCTGCAAAAATACAGTGCATCGGTATCAGCACGGCAATAGGCGCTACTGGAACAGCCCGTTCTCCTCTTCGTTGATGATAGCGAACTCCTGATCAACAAAAGGGCATGCAACAAAATGCGTCGGGCTGTGCGGTTCGAGTGTTGGCGTCAGGCGCGCACATTCTGCCCGGGCAATCGGGCAGCGTGTCCGGAAACTACAACCGCTTGGCTTGTTGATTGGCGTTGGAATGTCGCCATCGAGCACGATACGTTGCTTACCACGCTTGCGTGGATCGCTCACCGGTATGGCACTGATGAGCGCCCGTGTGTAGGGATGCTTTGGTGTGAAATACACCTCATCGCGTGTGCCAATCTCGACGATGTTCCCCAGGTACATCACCGCAATGCGATGCGAAATGTGATAGACCACCGACAGGTCGTGCGCAATGAACAAATACGCAATACCAAATTCTTGCCGGAGGTCTTCCATCAGGTTAATCACCTGCGCTTGAACGGAAACATCCAGCGCAGATACTGGTTCGTCGCAAATAATCAGGTCGGGGTTTGTTGCAAGGGCACGCGCGATGCCGATCCGCTGCCGCTGTCCGCCGCTGAACTCATGCGGATAGCGTTCGGCGTATTCTGGTTGGAGTCCGACCTTATCGAGCAACCATTCCACGCGCTCATCGCGCTCGCGGCGACTCATCTGACGGAAATGGAGGTCGAGTGGTTCTCGGACAATCTCCCGCACCGACAGCCTGCTATTGAGCGACGAGTACGGATCCTGGAAGATCATCGCGATTCGCTTGCGATACGGCATCATCTTTTTTGTGGACAGACTCAGCAGGTCAACCGAAGAACCGCCGGCATCGTAAAAGTGTGCAGAACCACTGATGAACACATCCGGGGAGACATAGCGCAGGACGTTGACCAGTGCGCGTCCGACAGTTGTCTTTCCGCAGCCAGATTCTCCAACCAATCCGAGCGTCTCGCCCCGCGAGAGCGTAAATGAGACGCCATCAACAGCCTTGACTTCTGCCACCCGTCGCTGAAAAACGCCAGCATAGACAGGAAAATGCACTCGCAGATCGCGGACATCGAGCAGTACCGTTTCGCTCATAGCTTACACCGTCTGGGCAAGTGGTTGACCATCAAGAATACGGGGACTGGAAAGTTCTGTTTGCACCAAATGGCAGCGCACGAAGTGTTCGGTCGTGATTTCGACCAGCGGTGGTTCGTCGGTGAAGCAGCGTTCGATCGCCTGGGAGCAGCGCGTGCAGAATTTGCATCCTCGCGGCAAATTCATAATGCTCGGCACATTCCCTGGAATCGCCACCAGCCGCTTACCCCGATACTCTGGAAGTTCCGGACGAGGAATAGACTGCAGTAAACCTTTGGTGTACGGATGCAGTGGATTGCCAAACAGCTCATAGACGTCGGCAATTTCTTGGACTTTGCCGCCGTACATGACCATTACCCGATGACACATTTCAGCAACAACCGCCAGGTTATGCGTGATCAAGATGATTGCAGCATCGGCTCGCTTGGACTTGAGTTCGACCATGAGCTCGAGTATCTGCGCCTGGATCGTTACATCCAGCGCTGTTGTGGGTTCATCGGCAATGAGAATGCTCGGATTGCACGCCAGTGCGATTGCAATCATGACCCGCTGGCGCATCCCGCCGGAAAATTGATGCGGATAATCGTTGAGCCGCCGTTCGGCATCGGGAATACCGACCTGGGTGAGTAACTCTGCTGCGCGGTAGAGCGCATCCTCCTGAGATAGCCCTTCGTGTGCTTGGAGCACCTCGGCGATTTGCATGCCAATCGTGAAGACAGGATTCAGGGAGGTCATCGGCTCCTGGAATACCATTGCGATTTCTTTCCCCCGAATGCGGTACATGTCGGCGTAGTCGAGAGCAGTCAAATCAATTCCTTTGAAGAGGATTTGCCCCCCGACAATGCGTCCCGGCGGGTCTGGAATCAATTTCATGATCGAAAGTGCCGTCACCGATTTACCCGACCCAGACTCACCAACGATGCCGAATACCTCGCCCGGATAGACATCGAAACTGACACCATCAACAGCAGGAGCCCAGCGCCCCTCGATATTGAAGTGCGTTCGCAGATTACGAACCTGTAGCAGTGGTTGTCTTTCCATACTCAATTGCTGTCTCGTGTCGTTACACTCTGATTGTTGTTAGCGCAGCCGACTGAAGGTTTTGGGATCGAATGCTTCGCGAACCGCTTCGCCGATGAAAACGACGAGCATCAAGGTGATGAACAGCGCACCGAGCGGCACAAGCACCAGCCACCAATAACCACTGGTAAGGTTTTCCATCCCGATGCTGACCATCTCACCCCAGCTTGGGGTTGGCGGTGCAAGCCCAAAACCCAGAAAATCCAAGCTGACCAACGCGCCAATATCGCCAACGATCGCAAACGGAAAGAACGTTATGATGGGTACCAACGAATTGGGCAGGATGTGCCGGAGCAGAACCCGACGCGTCGGTACACCGATCGAAATTGCGGCTGCTGTATAGTCTCGTGTTTTTTCTCGGTAGAATTGAGCACGCATTTGCTGGGCAATACCAAGCCAGGAAAAGATGACCAGCAACAACACAAGAACAAAAAAGCTCGGTCGAACGATCGAAACCACGATGATGATCAGAAACAAAAACGGCAACGACCCCCAGATTTCCATGAAGCGTTGCATCAGCAAATCGAACCAACGTCCGTAGTAGCCCATTACAGCACCCAGCGGAACACCAATCAGGTACGATAGCGTTGCAACCAGCAGCGCAAACGAAAAGGAAATCTGAAAGCCATACGCCATTCGCGCGAATACGTCCCGACCGCGATCGTCGGTACCAAACAAGCGCAGTTCGCCGAACTCCGTTCGCGAGAGCGGCGGTACGAATGGCTCGTTTCCTTCCACGGAAATGTCCTCGATCGGACCAAACGGGTAGAGCGGCATGATCACGTAATTGCCCTTCCCTTCTGCCTGGTACTGACGCTGGAGAGCGCGATAGTTACACTCGCTTTTATTGCCCACTTGCCCAAGCTCCTCGCCCGAAATAAAGGGTGTTCCGGCTAATTGCCCGACCAACGGCAGATCGAGCAAGTCGCGCACGGCAGGGAAATAGGTACGTCCGTTGTAGTGCACAACCAGTGCGCGATTATTGACCAGCAGCGGCAGAAAAAACGATACAACATACGCACCGACAAGGAGCACCAGCGAGTAATAGCCGCGCTTGAACGAGCGAAATTTCCGCCAGCGTCGCTGCTGAATCGAGAGAACAACATCGCCAGTTGGCGAGCCGTTCGATGCAGTAGCCGTTGATGTTTGAGTTTGTGCCATACGTGGAAAACCTCCTACTTGAAGCGGATGCGTGGGTCAATCACAGCCAATGCCAGGTCCGACAATATCGAACCAATCAGCGACACAACAACGCTGATCACCGTGAATGCAAAAACGATCGGATAATCACGCGCAACCAATGCTTCGAACGAGAGCTGCCCGATGCCTTGGATGTCGAAGACACGCTCGATCAGGTACGATCCGGCGAAGAAAATTCCGATGACATATCCAATGTTTGCAGTGATAGGAATAATCGAGTTCCGCATTGCATGGAGCCAGATCACCCGCTGCTCGCGAATACCTTTGGCAAACGCTGTTCGAATGTAGTCCGACGAGAGCGTATCAATGAGTGAATTTTTCATGAGCATCGTCAGCAGGGCAAAGCTGCCGGCTGTGTAAGCGATTGTTGGAAGCACAAAATGGTATGCACGATCCCAGATTTTTTCGAAGAACGAAAGCTCAGCATAAAGCGGGTCCTCGAATCCACCCAGCGGGAAAATGGGGATAAAGCGATCGGTTGCTAGCAACACAAGCAGCACCGCGCCGATCGCCCAGCCAGGAATTGAATACGTCATGAACACCGCGCTCGACGTTGCAAAATCAAACGGTGTGTTGTGTCGTAGCGCTTTTTGCACGCCCAGATAGATGCTGATCGCATAGCTGAGCACAAAGCTGATGATGCCGAACTGAATCGAGACCGGGAGTCGTTCTCCGATCAGCTCGAGCACAGGTTTACGGAAGCGATAGGACCGACCGAAGTCGCCAGTCAAGATACCGCTGTATGCTTCGCGAAAAACGCGATAGCGTACCTGCCCAGTTTCGGGATCGGTTTCCTGGCGCCACTGCCAGTCAGACACAGGCTTGCTGGGATCATCAGCATTGCGAAGCACGAAGCTATTGCCCTCTGGGGCTAACAGCAACCGCTCATTGTCACCGACAAGGCGCGGCTTTCCGGGTGTGATGCGATAGGATTTTGCTTCGCGCTTCATCACGCCAAGCCAGATCAGGTACCGCTGCCAGATCGGCTTGTCGAAGCCGTAGAATCGCTTGAGTTCTTCGATGGCATCTTTCGGTAGCGCCTGCTCCCCCATCAGTCCGGCACCGGCGGTTTCGCCACCACGCTTGAGCGCTTGA
>JBBIUD010000086.1:0-6517 GCA_037440485.1 Chlorobiota bacterium | reverse complement strand
ACAAGTTCAGGGTGACAGGGCAGGAGCATTGGTGGTGCGTGCGTCCCAGTATCCACAAGCGTCATGCTGAACTTGATTCAGCATCTGGAGACCCTGAACCGAGTGCACGGTGACGGGGACGACAGCGTCTGGCGGGTAGAGTCGCGTTCACGTGTCAAACGAGTACTCCGGTGCTCCTAATTTTGCTGCCTATGCATAACGGTCCGCAACGCATTCTTCGTTTGATAGTTCTTGCAATTGTGGTCAGCGTGGTTGCGCTGGGACAGCCACGAGTTCTTGTCGTGCAGGCGCATCCCGATGATGAAACCGGCTGTGCAGCGCTGCTGTTTGCGCTGGCGCGGTATCAGAAGGCATGGGTGGACATTTGTGTTATCACCAACGGTGAAGCGGGCTACCGCTATTCGACCCTTGCCGAGCAGCTTTATGGCATCCCTTTGACGGCGGATTCTGTCGGACGCGCACATCTACCCCGCATTCGGAAACAGGAGATGATCGAAGCAGCCAACCTGTTGGGCGTCCGTACCGTGTTCTTTCTCGACGAGCGGGATCATGCCTATAACCAAAGCCTCGACGAAACGCTCAGCGTCTGGGATACAGCAAGTGTCCGACGGCGATTGGAGCGCATTCTCCGCGAGGGTCGCTACGATCTGGCAATTGGGTTACTGCCGACCCAAACAACGCACGGCGGTCATAAATCGGCGACCTACATGCTACTCTTGGCAGCAGAGGCAGTTGCACCATCGCTCCCTGTGTTGGGCGTTGCGGCAGCAGATTCTTTGCCCGAGCCAGAGCTTGAGCCGTTTGCCCGACTTGATCACACGTTGCCACCGTTGGTTTTTGACCGTATGACTGCGTTCGGATTCAATCACCGGTTGAACTGGACGGCGGTAGTGCGGTGGGTTGCCGCAACACACCGCTCACAAGGATTGATGACACTTGGACCGGTTGCCGCGCGTGAGTACTACTGGTTACTCGCGCCGTCATCGCCGGTGGTGTATCGTCGCCTGGCGGAAATCTTCGGTGCACTGGAGCGAACGCTCCATAAACAGTTGCCTAACTATCCGGATCGCTGAAAGATGAATCCACGTCGTTCGCGGTGGGCGCAGCAATTGAAAGACCGCATCACCTCGCGCCGCCTGACCGTCGGGGTTGTTGGCTTGGGGTATGTGGGCTTGCCGCTGGCTGTCGAGTATGCGCGCAAGGGTATCACCACGATTGGCTATGACACGAACGCCGAAAAAATTGCCCACCTTCGGCAGAGCAACAACTACATCGCCGATCTTGATGATCGTGTTGTTGCCGACTGCATCAACAGCGGGATGCTCCAGCCAACCGATGATGCGGCTCGGTTGGGTGACTGTGATGTTGTGTTTATCTGCGTGCCGACACCGTTTACACCGAACAAAGACCCCGACATTTCGTACATCATTTCGGCAGCCCGGACGATTGCCGCGCACAAGCGCCCTGGTCAGCTCTACGTGCTCAAAAGCACAACCTTCCCTGGTACAACGCGTAAGCACGTGCAGCCACTTTTGGAAGATTCTCGCTTTCGCTGCGGGAGTGAATATTTTTTGGCATTTTCACCCGAACGCGTTGATCCGGGCAACAAAGTCTGGCACACCGGGAACACGCCAATAGTCGTCGGCGGCATAACACCTCTGTGTACCGAACTGGCATCAACGGCAACAGCACTGGCGATTGAGCGCGTAGTGCCGGTCTCCTCGCCGGAAGTTGCCGAGATGGAAAAGCTACTGGAGAATATTTTTCGCAGCGTCAACATTGCCCTGGTCAACGAACTGGCGCAACTGTGCGACCGGATCGGCATCAACATTTGGGAGGTTGTCGAAGCAGCAGCGACAAAGCCATTCGGATTTATGCCCTTCTATCCTGGGCCGGGCATCGGTGGGCATTGCATTCTGATTGACCCGTATTACCTGTCGTGGATGGCGCGGGAGTACGACTTTACAACAAACTTCATCGAGCTTGCTGCAGAGGTCAACGAAGCAATGCCGTATTACGTTCGCGATATGATTATTGGGCAGATTGCACGGCAGCCGATCGCGTTGCGTTCGGCACGTGTGCTGCTGTTAGGCATGGCGTTCAAGCGTGATGTTGATGACCTGCGGCATTCGCCAGCGCTCAAAGTTGCCGAGCTGCTCCGGCTGGAGGGTATTCGGCGAGTGGACTACTATGACCCCTACATTCCGTCGGTGGTCTTGTTCGAGGGAAGTTCCCGGGCAGAACCAGTGCAGTCGCTGCCGCGTCTGAGCCGCGCTGCGCTGGGGCGGTACCACGTCGTGTGTGTGACAACAGACCACACTTGTGTTGATTACCAGCTTGTTGCCGATGCCAGTCGCGTGGTGGTTGATACTCGAAATGCGTTGCGAAATGTGCGCCGTCGGAGCAACATTGTGTTGCTGGGAGACGGTCGCTAAGCAGGCGGTTTGCAAAATCGAGGGTGCGTGCCGTATTTTCGCGGGCTAATTCTGGACGCCTAGTGCGTTGCCGTTGAGTGTCACATAGAGTTTTCAGAGCGCACATGCCAACAATTGCCCAGCTTATTCGCAAGGGTCGGCAGAAGCCCGTCAAGAAATCCAAGTCGCCAGCGCTGATGAGTTGTCCGCAGCGGCGGGGCGTCTGCACGCGTGTGTACACGACGACGCCCAAAAAACCAAATTCCGCATTGCGGAAAGTCGCGCGTGTGCGACTGACCAACGGGATTGAAATCACTGCCTACATTCCGGGCGAAGGGCATAACCTCCAAGAACACAGCATCGTGCTGGTCCGCGGGGGACGGGTCAAAGATTTGCCCGGTGTGCGCTACCACATTGTTCGTGGTACACTCGACACGCAAGGCGTCAACGGACGCATGCAAGGACGCTCCAAGTATGGTGCCAAGCGTCCTAAACAAGCTGCGACGAAAAAGTAATCATCCAGCGTAGTTGGCTATGAGAAAAAAACGAGCTCCGAAACGCTTTGTCGAACCCGATCCACTCTACAACGACGTCATGGTCGCTAAGCTCATCAACAGCATCATGCGGGATGGGAAAAAGACCATTGCACGCAAAATCGTGTACGAAGCGTTCACGTTGGTCGGGCAAAAAACCAAGCAAGACCCCCTGGAAGTGTTTCGGAAAGCTGTTGCCAATGTCGCACCGGTCTTAGAGGTTCGTCCTCGCCGGGTTGGCGGTGCTACCTATCAAGTGCCGATGGAAGTGCGCGAGGAACGCCGGCTGTCGCTGGCGCTTCGCTGGCTCCGCGACTATGCACGCGAGCGCCGCGATAAAACAATGGCAAGTCGGTTGGCAAACGAAATCATGGCTGCTGCCAACGGTGAAGGTGGCGCAATAAAACGGCGCGATACCATGCACGCGATGGCAGAAGCCAATAAAGCATTTGCCCACTTCAAGTGGTAATCAACCACACCCAGTGGGCACCTTGTTCTTTGACGTTTATTGGTTGCAGTGGTAATGGCTCGGCGGGTTGACATTCAGCGGGTGCGAAATATCGGTATCATGGCGCACATTGATGCTGGTAAAACCACCACGACCGAGCGCATCTTGTTCTACACCGGCGTTGCACACCGTATCGGTGAAGTGCACGAAGGCACAACGATCACCGACTACATGGCGCAGGAACGCGAGCGCGGCATAACGATTACCTCCGCTGCCGTTTCGTGTACGTGGCGCGACCATCGAATCACGATCATTGATACGCCGGGACATGTGGACTTCACCGCTGAAGTACAGCGGTCGCTCCGCGTGCTCGATGGGGCGGTCGCGCTCTTTTCCGCTGTCGAAGGTGTCGAACCGCAGTCGGAAACGGTCTGGCATCAAGCCGATCAATACCGCGTGCCGCGCATTGCTTACATCAACAAGATGGATCGCATCGGTGCGGATTTCGACGCAGCGGTCGAATCTATTCGGCAAAAACTCGGAGCCAATCCTATTCCGATTCAGATGCCGCTCGGTAGCGAGGAAGACTTTGCCGGTGTTATTGACCTGCTCCAGATGCGCGCGATTACCTTCGATGATGCATCGCTCGGTGCGCGCATGGTTGTTGCCGATATTCCCGAGCAGTATCGCCAAGCAGCGCATGCTGCGCGGGCGCGCATGCTCGAGCAAATCGTCGAGCTTGATGACCACTTGATGGAGCAATACCTCGACGGTACTCTTGAGCCGACCCATGAGCAACTTCGGACAGTGTTGCGCCGTGCAACGCTCCAGTTGCAAGCAGTGCCAGTGCTCTGCGGCTCTTCGTACCGGAATAAAGGTGTTCAACCGTTGCTCGATGCAGTGGTCGAGTATCTACCCTCGCCGCTCGATGTCGGTGCCGTCCGAGGATACGATCCGTCGAATCCGGAGCGCACGATCGAACGGAAGCCACTCGACAGCGAACCACTGTCTGCACTTGCGTTCAAGGTCGTCGCCGATCGGCATGCTGGTCGCTTGGTGTTTGTGCGGATCTATTCGGGCACTCTCGAGCCGGGGCAAACGGTTCTGAATGTGTCCACTGGCAAACGCGAGCGCGTACAGAAAATCCTGCACATGCAAGCCGATCGTCGCGAGGAAATATCAACAGCATTTGCCGGCGACATTGTGGCAATTCCGGGCTTGCGTGCGCGGACCGGTGAGACAATCGCTGACCAAAAGCACCCGATTCTGCTGGAGCGGATCGAATTCACCGAACCGGTCATCAACCAAGCAATCGAAGCGAAAACCACTGCCGACCAAGACAAACTCATCGCGGCATTGACAGCATTGGCTGACGAAGACCCAACGTTCCGCTTCTCGACAGATCCCGAATCCGGGCAGTTGATCATCAGCGGCGTTGGCGAATTGCATCTGGAGATCGTCGTTGATCGTCTGGCGCGCGAGTTTGGCGTTCCGGTGCGTGTTGGTAAGCCGCAGGTCGCCTATCGTGAGACGGTCACAGCGACAGTGGTCCAGCATGGTCACTTCGAGCGTGCGCAGGGCACGAGCATATTTGTTGCCGATGTCCAGCTCGAGGTTGGACCCGCACCACGCGGAACGGGCTTCCGGTTTACCGACGACCGTCCCGCTGATGAGCGTGCATTGTTACCGGTGGACTGTGTGCGCGCCGTCGAGGATGGCGCACGCGAAACGCTCATCGCCGGCCCGATTATGGGCTATCCGCTCATTGACATTGCCGTCCGACTGCTGCATGCCTCAAGCGGTCAGACGGAGCCAAATGCGATTGCTTTTCGTGTCGCGACCGTCAGTGCTTTGCGCGATGCCTATCGGCATGCAACACCGGTTCTGATGGAGCCGGTTATGGCACTGGAGGTGACAACGCCCGATGAGTTTGTCGGCGATGTCATCGCTGATATCAACAGTCGGCGCGGACGTATTGAACATATCGAGCATCGCGGCATCGTCAGTGCCGTTCGTGCAACGGTGCCGCTGGCAGCAATGTTCGGCTACGTGACGCAGCTCCGCTCGATCACCCAAGGGCGAGCCGTGTACACAATGGCGTTCTCGCACTACGAGCCGACAACGATGCACCATGCATATGCATAACCGTTTACTGTAGCTTGTTCAACTGGTTTCACTTTTTGGAGGCTCTATGGCAAAGGAAAAATTCGTCCGAACTAAACCCCACGTCAATGTGGGGACCATCGGTCACGTTGACCATGGCAAGACTACGCTGACAGCAGCGATCACGTATGCACTGTCGCGGAAGTATCCATCGGTGCAAGCACGTGCCTACGACCAAATTGATAATGCCCCGGAAGAAAAGCAGCGTGGCATTACCATCAATACTGCGCACGTCGAATACGAAACCGAAAAGCGCCACTATGCACACGTTGATTGCCCCGGGCATGCAGACTACATCAAGAACATGATCACCGGTGCTGCTCAGATGGATGGCGCAATCTTGGTTGTGGCTGCAACCGATGGACCGATGCCGCAGACACGCGAGCATATCCTGCTGGCTCGTCAGGTTGGGGTGCCACGGATCGTGGTGTTCTTGAACAAAGTGGACATTGCCGACCCGGAACTCATTGACTTGGTCGAAGAAGAAGTACGCGACCTTCTCAAGCAGTATGAGTTTCCCGGCGATGAAATTCCTGTCATCCGCGGTTCGGCGCTCCAGGCGCTCGATGCAGGCATGAGCGGTGCACCACTCGATGATCCACGCCTGCAGTGCATTTGGGACTTGATGGATGCAGTGGATAGCTACATCCCCACGCCCCAGCGCGATGTGGATAAGCCATTCTTGATGCCCGTCGAGGACGTCTTCTCGATCACCGGTCGTGGAACCGTTGGTACCGGTCGGGTTGAGCGTGGGATCGTCCGGCTCAACGACGAAGTGGAAATCGTCGGCTTCGGTCTGCACAAGAAAACCACTGTTACTGGCATCGAGATGTTCCGCAAGCTCCTCGACGAAGCGCAAGCGGGCGACAACGTCGGTCTGCTCCTCCGCGGTGTCGAAAAAGACGAACTCGAGCGCGGGATGGTCATTGCCAAACCGGGCTCGATTACCCCGCATCAAA
>JBBIUD010000085.1:0-6546 GCA_037440485.1 Chlorobiota bacterium | reverse complement strand
TGACGACCCAACCGTCACCGTCGCCGTCGTAACGTTGCTTCCAACGCCACCGGCTGCGCAGATCGCCGTCGGGCTCACTGCTACCGGACGATCCAACGGCAGCGCATTGACCGTCACCGATTGATTGGCGGTGCCAGTACAGCCGTTCCCATCGGTCACAACAACAGTTACCGTCGCCGTGCCGCTGCTCATGCCAAACTGGATCGTCGCCTGGTTCGCGGTCGTGCTCTGTACGCTGTTGCCAGCGCCGCTGACGCTCCAGGTATAGGTCACACCACTGGTCGGCGTCGCCGTGTACACCGCACTCGAGCCGCTGCAAACGCTCGCCGAACCACTGACAGTCGCTGTCGGCGGATCGCTAACCACTACCGTCGCTGTACCGTTCATTGTGCTGGTGCAGGACCCACTCGCTGCGGTGATGGTGTACTGGTAGGTCCCAGCCGTGCTCACCGTCTGCGTGAACGACAGCGGCGAACCGGTACCAGCGATCGTGCCTTGCGTGCCACCCGGCGAACGGTTCACCGTATAGGTCACGCCACTTTGCGAGCCGCTTAGCGTGATCGTCACGTTATTGGAAACATTCGAGCAGGCGTTCGGTGTGGTTGTGCCAACGTTGTACACCGTCGGTGCTGCCTGGACGTTGACAGCCAGCGTCCCGCTACCAGTGCATGCACCGCTGGTAACCGTTACCGTGAGTGTCGCACTGACAGCACTGGTGCCCCACTGGATCGTAACGCTATTCGTCGTGCCGCCGCTTTGGATTGTACCAGCGGTCGATCGGCTGATGCTCCAGGCGTAACTCGAAAAGCCTGCTGCCGTCGTGTATGTCTGAGTCGAGCCACCGCACGGCGTTGTACTGCCGCTTATCGTCGGGCTCGGTGTCGCTGTAACGGTCACTGCCAGTGTCGGACTGGTTGCCGAGCATCCTGTCGAGCTGACCGTTTCGGTCACGGTGATGTTGCCACCTGCAGTTCCAGCAGTGACGTTGATGGTGTACGAGCCTTGACCAGAGTTGATCGTCCAGCCTGTGGGCACCGTCCAGTTATACGTGCTGCCGCTGTTCTGCGTTGTAAAGTACGTGTAGCTCTGACCGGAGCAAACCGACGTCGGTCCATTGACCACCGGCGAGGGCGTCGGATTGACCGTCAGGTTCACCGAGCCATTCATCATGACCGGAACACCAGCGCATCCGCCGCTTGCTGCTGTCGCGCGGACCGTCAGCGTGTAGGTGCCCGTCGAAACGATATTCCCTCCAGAGCCAATCGTAATCGGCAGATTGATGCCGCTGCCCGTCCCCGCCACTGCTGACCCAATCGAGGTCGTGCCTTGCATGACCTGGTAGTTGACGCCGGTTTCCGAGTCGCTCAGTTGAACGTTGAACGTCGTCGTTCCGCTATTTGGCAAGCAGACGCTCGCATTCGCTGGCGAGACATTGTACACCGTCGGCGGTGCCGCAACCGTCACCGACAGACTGCCTGTCCCTGTGCAGCCGGCGTTTGTTTCGGTCACCGTGACAGTTTGAGTACCAGCAGTATTCCACTGGATCGTCGCTTGGTTACCCGATTGGCTCACCACGGAATTGCCTGTTCCCGTCACGCTCCAGGTGTAGGTTGAACCTCCGTTGACCGGCGTCACCGAATACGTTGCCGTACTGCCATCGGCGCAGACAGGCGTCGGACCGCTGACCGTTGGTGTCGGAGGATTATTGACAACCACCGTTGCAGTTCCGTTCATCGTACTGGTGCACGTTCCGTTCGATGCGGTGATGGTGTACTGGTACGTTCCCGCCGTGCTCACCGTCTGCGTAAACGACAGCGGCGAACCAGTACCGGAGATTGTCCCTTGCGCACCACCCGGCGAGCGGTTCACCGTGTAGGTTACGCCTGACTCAGAGCCATCCAGCGTGATAGTCACGTTGTTCGAAACGTTCGAGCATGCTGTCGGGGTGGTCGTGCTGACATTGAAGACCTGGGGTGCTGCCTGCACGGTCACGTTGTAGGTCACTGTCTTCGAGCACGCACCGTTGGCAGCCACCAGCGTGATGGTTTGCGACCCACTGCTCGTCCACTGAATATTCACGTTGTTGGCGGTGTTTGCACCGGTAATCGTCCCGCCCGTTACCGACCAGTTGTAGGTAGTTGATAGCGGGAGAATCGAAGCACCAGTCAAGCTGTAGTTTTCCGTCTGTCCCGGGCAAACGGAGTTGGTACCCGTGATGATTGGTTGCGGTGTGGAGGTAACCGTCACATTGAGCGATGCCGTGTTCGAGCAATTCGCGCTATTGGTTTCGGTTACCTGCAGGGTGCGGTTTACTTGATCGAGTGTGCTATTCGAGAAATAGACCGTTACCGCAGCATTCGTCGTCGGACCGATTGCGTTGACACCAGTGCCGAGTGTCCAGCTATAGGTACTGCCGGCATTGTTTGCTGTTTGGTAGGTGTAGCTGAAATCGGTCCCCGAGCAGGGCGCCATATTGCCGCTGATCGAGGGCGACGGCTGTGCCACGACGTTGACCTGCTGCGTTACGGTCGTCGAACAACCCGAGCTGGGGATCGTTTCTACCAGCGTGATCGTTTGCATGCCGCTTGCGGTCCATTGGATGCTCACCGTGTTATTGGTCGAAGCACCCGAAATCGTCCCGCCGCTGGTTACGCTCCACTGGTAGTTATTGCCGCTGGCTGGTGTCTGGTATGTGACGGTTTGCCCCTCGCACGCCTGACCAATCGGTCCAGCCGGCGATGTCCGCGAAATGGATGGCGTCGGCGATGCAACAACGGTTATAGTTTGTGCATCCGTCCCAGAGCAGCTTGTCGCCGTGACCGTCTCGGTTACATTCAGCGTAAAGCTGCCCGTTCCGGTCGTTGTGATCGTCACCGTCGCATCGTTTGCGCCACTGACGATTGAGGCGCCAGCGGTGTTCGCGGTGATCGTCCAGTTGTACGAATTGTTCGGTGAATTGTCTTGCGTCGTATAGGTGTATTGCTGACCAGCGCAGATCGTCGTCGGTCCGTTGATGTCTGGCGTTGGGTTCGGGTTGACCGTGACGCTATGGATGACACGCGTCGTACACCCAAGCGGTGAGACTTCTGTCAGCCGAATCGTGTAGGTCGTGTTCGGCGATCCATTCCATGTGATGTCAACCACACTCTGGTTTATCGTCGGTGTGATTGTTCCGCCTGAGCTGGGGATGATCTCCCAGATGTACGTGTCGTTGGCGACGTACGGTGTCGCGGTGTACGTATGCGTCGAGTTATGGCAAACCGAGGTCGGTCCCGAAATAACCGGACTCGGCGGCGGATAAATCATAAAGTCCAGCGACGCTGTATTGGAGCAGCCATTGGTCGTCGTGACCGTAACATCGAGGTGCTCCCAACCTGCACCGTTGAACTGCACACGGACTGTGTCGTTGGCGCCAGGGCTGGCAAACGGCATCGGCGACGTACCGTAGGAGTAGATTGTCGTTAAGCCATTGGTAAACGACCACGTCACACTGGCAATGGTGTAGCTGGAGCTCTTCGGCACAGTAAACGCTTTGATGTGCGAGTTTTCACCGTTGAACACGCAGGCGCTATCAGGCCACGGCGTGCCCGCATCCTGCACCATCTCGATCGGTCCTGCTGCGGGGACAGGCAGCAGATACACCGTGACTGTATCCCCTTCGACGCAGCCATTGGAGTTCTGCACCCACGCCTCAATCCGTGGCCAGCGCAACGGCACATCGCTAAAGGCTGGCCAGTCTATGGTGACGGTTTGGGTATTGGAAGGACCGACAAAAGTGGGAGATGATGGCCACGCCGGAGAGTTGTTATTGGCGCCATCCTGGTCAATTGCCCATTGATACTGGCTCATCCCCGGCTCGGCAGCATAGATTGCTTGGCTGCCCGAGCACAAGCCCGGTGTTGATAGTGATGCAATGGCGTTGGCATCACCGTTTGCATTCGTTTCATTTTCCACATCCGGATACGTCTCGGCGTCCACCGTCAGATTTGTCATCGCGTTTGTAAACGGTAGCGTGCAGCCGCCGCTGGAGGCTGGGAAGATCACCGTTACCTGCCAGGTGAGAGGGCTGACGGCATCAAGATGCTTGCCGAAGCGGACTATTGCTTGATTGTTGTTGTAGCCACCTGAGCTGCTGAGCGTGATGTCATAGTCCATGCCCGGGTTAAGGACCGCGCTTGAATTATCGAGCAACTGCCACTGGAAGGTCGTGCCAACTGGATAATCCGAGAGGTTTGTGACTGAATAGGTGTACGCGCCTGGAATCGAAATACCTGCCGCATTGATGATGGCGTTGGGATCGGTGATCTTGTTCGGACAGACGGGGTCTGGTCCAGAAACAACGGGATTGGCGGGGGTGTCCCAGACTCTGGTCGTAATGGAGCGCATGACTTGCCCCACTCCGCTGGGACCAACCAGTCCGCAACCATTGGCATCAACAACAACCACGGCAACACTGATGTCAACGTTTGTAGGCGCTGTACCACCACTAAGCGTACCAGAATTGAAGCTCAGCGTACCGGAGTTACCCGAGCCGTCCAGCGTTGTTACAATCGGCAAACCTGTACCGAGCGTGTAGGTTGGACTGCCACTTGATGCATTAACATTCAAGCCATACACCTCCACCTGTGCGTTAGCAGGACCGCCGGTGATTGTGAAGGTGATAGTTGAATTTTCACACCAGTTGGTTTGCGCCCAATTGATGGTACCACCGCTGGTTGGTAATGGGTTAACATTCACGGTAAAGTTCGTCGCTGTCTGGCATGTCCCCGGCGATTGATTGTTGACTTGCGTAACAGTGAAGGTTTTCGATCCTGTCGTCGTGTACTGCACTGTGATTGTGGGAGGAGCAGAGCCGAGCTGCGTTCCACCACCCGAGACTACCGTTACACCAACTGGAACCGTCCAGGTGTAATTATCATTTGCATTAGCTCCAACAGTCGGATCCGGATTGACGATGGTGTAGGTGTATTGCTGACCGTATCCATTGGTCGCATCGTAGAGGCAGGCGCTAAAGCTTGTGCCAGTTGCCGATGTCGTCGGCGGCTGTACAGTCCCATACTGCGGACCATGCGATGACACAAATGTACCGCTACCAGGAGGCGTATTTGTTGTATTTGCGCGTGCTTGCTGGAAGCTGGTAATCGGGTCCGGCGTCTGCGTAATTGTCACCGCCGCGCTGGTGACCGATGCAGCCAGCGGGCAGGAGACCGGCGATGCACCATTAGTCAAGCTGTTGACCGTCAGCGAAATCGAACCAAGGGCATCGTATGCTGCTGTGACCGTGCCCGGATTGACCGTCACCGTTATCGTGGAGCTGGTGAAGCTGCCCGAATAGGTTGTCCCGCTGGTCCAGGCTGGGCTAAGTCCTGAGCTTCCGGTAACCGTTGCGCCGGTTTGCGAGCTTGCGTTCAGCGTGAGGCTGATATTTCCGCTCGTGACCGAGCTTGGGGTTACCGCGATGGTGAACGTGACCGATGTGCCTTCGCAAATCGGTCCCGCCGGCGAGGGCGATACCGCAACGGTCGGCTGCGGATAGAAGTTGACCGTGTAATTCGGTGTCGTGCGACTGCAACCGTTGATACCACCACTGGTGTAGTTTTCCGTCAGCGTGAAATCGACTGGCTGCGGATTCGCCATGGAGGAGAACGTCCCGATGGTTGCACTCACCGTTCCACCGTTTGCTGCGCTGGGCGAGCTAAAGGTGACGGCAGTAATTTGCCCGGCTGGTACAGCCGCAGCCCACGCGTAATTCTGCGTTACAGCGGCGACGGGGTCGCTACCAGTTGCACCATTGCCGGGGATGGTTGCATTCCCATAGGTATTCACCAGGCTATGCGGTCCAGAGTCCTGGTAGGAATACGTTGCCGGCGCTGTGACCGTACCAGCGGAATTCACGCAGAGCGCCGTTGGGTTTGCATTAGGATCGGCTGCTTCATTAGCGGTGCCATTGGTAATGCTAACGACCGGTAGTACGTAGAGCGCCACTTGCGTTCGTCAGTCGCACGCGCAGGTAGAGCGTGTCGCGCTGCGCGGCTGTAGTAGTCGGTGTGATTGTGACGGTCTGGGTGTTTGCATTTGCAACCGTCGGCGCAGTTGTGACCGTCCCATTCTGGAGTACGCACCAGTTGTAGGTCAGCCCGCCGGTGGCAACGGTAAAGTCATTGGGAGAGCCACCGCAGACGTAGAAGTTGAACGTCGAACCAGGCGCTGCTGCTGCGTTGTTATCGGTACCCGGCGTTGCTTGGCTTATAGCGTCGTTGACTGGCAGCGCGTTGACGGTGAGCGTCACTCCATTGGAGACACCGTTTTCGCTGCACGACGAGCTAACCGTCTGCGTATAGGCAACCCAGCGGAGGTCGTAGGAACCAGGTGCCGGTAGATCGGCAGCACTGATGGACACGTAGATCGTCCCATCTTGCGTTGCCACGACAGTCGTTGCATTAACAGCGCTGGTTCCTGTGCCGGGGGTGATGTTGATAAAGTTTGTGGACGTCACATTCTCGAGCCGGTACTGCACACCCTGGACGGCGTTGGTCAGCCGGACGG
>JBBIUD010000084.1:0-6575 GCA_037440485.1 Chlorobiota bacterium | reverse complement strand
ATCGGAGCAAGTTCAACGACGTCGAAGCCGACGATCCGGCGTCCGCTTTCCATAACACGACGTGCGATGCTGATGCACTCGGAATAGCTCAGTCCCTCAGGCTCTGGGGTTCCCGTTGCAGGCATGATGCTGGGGTCAAGCGCATCAACATCGAATGTGATGTAAACCTCGTCGGTGAGGGAATCAACGACGCGTTCGATCCAATCGGAGCCGTAGAGTCCGCGCCGTATCCCACTGGCATAAAAGGTGGGCATGCGGTGGCGCTTGATAAAGGCTGCTTCCTCGGTGCAGAGTGCACGGATACCAACCTGAACGATTCTCGACGGAGAGAGAAATTCCGCCACACGTGCCATCACACATGCGTGCGAAAAGGGTGTGCCCTCGTACTCAGTCCGAAGGTCCGCGTGGGCGTCCAGTTGGAGAACACTCATGTTCGGAAATCGCTCGGCGTGCACTCTGATAAGCGGTGCGCTAATGGTATGCTCGCCACCAAGCCCAACGAAAAAGCGATGGGAGGACACGATAGCACGTGTGCGAGACTCGATGAGCGCCAGTGCTTCTTCGATGGAAAGTTTTTTGAAGGGTAATGGTTCGACCGTTGCAATTCCACGATCGAAACAAAGCTCACGCTCAAATTCATCGTCATAGAACTCGACGTAGTGACTTGCTCGAAGGAGTTCGCGCGGACCGTTCTGGGTCCCCTTTCCGTAACTGGTGGTTCGTTCCAGTGGGAGAGGCTGAATGGCAATCGCAGCGTTCGATGAGCTGTGCTCTGCATCGAGACCGAGAAAGTTTTCAGCTTGTGGTAAATATGAAAGCATGCTGTTCGTTGAATGGACAATTTGCAGCGCGAAATTACGCTCGCGATTTTTGGGTACGGTTGTTTGCTCTCATGGTACGCAATGCTTAGTCTTGAACACATCGTTGGTTTTCTAACGCTGACAGCGTTGGAAATAGTTCTCGGAATTGACAACATCATCTTCGTCAGTCTTGTTACGGAGCGATTGCCGGCTGAGCGTCGCCAGCAAGCGCGGGCAATCGGATTAGGATTAGCACTGCTGTTCCGCATCGGTCTGCTATTGGGGATTTCGTGGATGGCAAGCTTGACAGCCCCTTTGGTCGTGGTGTTCGGTCATGGGATCAGTGGGCGTGATGTGATTCTGTTTGGTGGTGGCTTGTTTTTACTTGCGAAAGCGACACGCGAAATCCATCACCGCGTCGAAGGACTCGATGAGGTCGAGGAACATCGCAAACCGGTTGCATCCTACAGCTCCGCAATTGCGCAGATTGTTCTGTTGGATTTGGTCTTTTCGCTTGATTCCGTTATCACAGCGGTTGGACTGTCGCAACACCTTGCCGTAATGATTAGTGCGAACGTTGCGGCAATGGTTGTGATGGTCATCAGTAGCGGTGTCATTGCTGGATTTCTGAGCCGTCACCCAACACTGGTAATGCTGGCATTAGCATTCTTGATTTTGGTAGGATTTGTGCTTGTGCTCGATGGTGTTGGGATTGAGGTTAGCCGTAGCTATGTGTACACAGCGATGGCATTTTCGGCAGGGGTCGAATACCTCAACATGCGGAGGCAAGAAAAGTTGCGGCAGCGGCGAATGCAGCAGGCTATTTCAACGCCGGAACAAGCTTCCTGACGGCAATTGGTAAAACCTGGAAAATGTTCTCCGGCGTTTTGAAAAGATTCCGTGCAGCGTTTGTTTGATCGGCAAGCTTTGTTTTGACATCGTAGGCGTAGAGATTGAGCACCATCCGCCCGCCGGTGATTTCGAAGGAGCCCGTTATTGCATAGGCGCAGTTGAGTTTCGCAATCGCTCGCCACAGATCGGATTCGAATTGCGGTGATGTCGGGTCGAGATTGAATTCAGCAAGAGCTTGCTCCATCGTGTCGGCGGGAATAACCACGAATGTTTTTCCGTGCTCGGGGTGCTCCGCAAGTAACGCACGCAAACTATCGGCGATTGCATAGCTGTAGGTGAGGAGTTGCAGGTTACCATCGAGATTTTTGATAGGCAAAACCGCAACGCGAACTTGCGCCGATAGCGACAGGACACTCGCAATGAGTACAGCAACAATACGCATAATCCAGCCTACAGATTTGTGGTACTGCGATCGGGAATCGGCAAGTTATGCTCACGTGCACATTGTTCGATCTCATTGAGCAATGCGCGAACGCGCTCGATAATTTCGCTGAGAGTATCCCAGCGTGCCTGGCGCGCAACCTGCATAATTTCACTGCCGCAATCGGCAAGCTCAGAAAATCCAAATTGTCGGGCGGAGCCTTTGAGGGTATGCCCAAAGCGATAAAGCTCATCGGTGTTGCGTTCTGCTACAAGAGCGGGTAGAACGGTCTGCACATCGCTTGTCCACGAAACGACAAAGTCGGGGACAAGGTCGAGAAGGATTGGGTCATCGGGCAATTGCATTGTCTATCCCTTGGTGTCGTGAAAAAAGGAAGACGGACGAAAGGTCCTATAAGCCGGATTCTGTCGCGGTCCGCAGGATGAGAGGACTCGCGTGCAGCCATGAACCTTGGCGCTGCATTACTGCAGCGCTCCTGTGCGACCTACCCGATGCGTCCATCCGAGTAATCGGATGAGCCTGCCACGCAGCAGGACGAGCGCATCTGCTTGGTCTTGCACCGCGTGGGGTTTACCCTGCCACACGTGTCGCCACGTGTGCGGTGCGCTCTTACCGCACCATTTCACCCTTACCGCAGCTACCCGTGTAGCATGCGGCGGTATCGTTTCTGTGGCACTTTCCGTCGGCTTTACATCGGTTGCGATGCATTGCCGCCTCGATGTTATCGAGCACGCTGCGTGGTGGTGTCCGGACTTTCCTCACCAGCGTCGAGATGCTGGCGCGGCTGCACGGACCTCCCGCCCGTCTTACATCAGCTCTTCCTCTTCCACCCGGTAGTGTTCGGGGTAGAGGATTCGTCCGCAGTGCTCACAGACGAACATGCGATTGGGATGATTGCGCATTTCGACCTGCACCTGGGGTGGTATCGAGCTAAAGCAACCGCTGCAGCTACCTTTGCGGACGTACACGGCTGCATCAGCGTGGTAGGTGCGAATGCGCTCGTATTCTGCGTACCACTCAGAGGCAAGTTGCTCGATGATGGCTTTGCGTTCTGATTGCAGAGTGCGGAACTCGGCGTCTTGCTCCGAGGACAGTGTGTTGAGCTCTTCCTCGCGTTGTTGAAGGTCGGCCCGTGCTTCCTCGAGATCGGCTTTCTGGCGCTCTAACAAACCGCGCAGGTTTTCTTTCTTGATTTCATTCTGGGCTAATTCTTGCTCGATGCGTTCCCGCTCAGCATGAAGAAATTCGATCTCCTTGGTGATTGCGTCGAATTCACGGTTATTACGAACTTGCCCACTGAATTGCACCTGTTGGAGTTTGGCGACTTTATCGGCAATCTCCTGCAATCGTAGCCGCATGGTGGTGCGGAAATGCTCGATTTCTTCGAGTGACTTCTGCGTTTCTTCGACCAGGCGCATGCGCTGGCGCACTTTGTCCTCGAGCTTTTTGACGAGCTTTGGTAACTCGCCAAGTTCCTCGTGCATGTCGTCGAGTTTTTCGTCTATGTGTGCCAGTCGGGCAATGAGTTCAACGTTCGTAGGCATTGGTGCTTGAAGTGGTAATGGTGGAACTGTCAATGTCAAGAGCAATGGGGATTTCTGTTCGGATCGGTGTGGTGCGCATTGTGCTTGGAATGATGTCCAGTGATAAACCGTGTCGGTTGATGCATTGTTTGAGTATCTGTGCAAGCGTTGCTGGAACGTGCTGTTCCATTTCGAAGTGTCCAGCGTCAATGAGTGTGATGTGACCGCTGGCACGATGGAATGTGTGGTACTTGACATCAGCGGTAATGAAAGCATCCACGTTATGTTCGAGCACAACAGGGAGAAAAGACGCACCGCTTCCAGCAACCAACGCAACCCGTTCGATGGAATCTTTCGCACCAGTGCAGTAACGAATCGTCGTTCCAAGGCGCTCTGCAACACGTTGCGCTAACTGGCTGGGAGAAAGTGGCTCCGGGAGCCGTGCGATGACGCCAATGCCATAGCCCTTCCGCGCAGCCGATGGCAACAACGGCTGCTCAACCTGAAGACCAAGGATTGATGCTAATTGCACATTCGTACCGCGGGGATGAGCATCCAGTGTTGTGTGGATACTGATGATGGCAATACGGTGCGCAATCGCCCGCATAACACACCGCCCGACACGATCGGACGGACGGAGCTCTCCGAGCGGTTCGAAAATCAATGGGTGAAACGTAACGATGCAATCACACTGACGTTCGAGTGCTTCATCGAGCACGGAATCGGTAATCTCTAAGCAAGTCAGTACGCGCGAAATACGGTGTCCTGGTGGTTCGACCTGGATGCCAAGTCGGTCACCAGACATTGCTTCCGATGCTGGAAGGTCTTGCTGGAGCAGTGCGTAGAATTCTTCGGCGGTCATGCGTAGAGTCAGGGCTAACGGTGCAGTGCAAAACTACGATAGTCCCCATTCACACTCGCAACAGAGATGCTCCCGGTCGGCCGCATGCTGGTACCCGTGCAGCGGTATGGTGTTATCATCGCTGCGGTCTTTGCTGGTGGCCAACGATTGCCAACCCTAACTCTTCGAGCTGAGCTGCAGAAACATCCGAGGGTGCACCGTCCATCAACGAAAGTCCACTCGTCGTTTTGGGAAAAGCAATGACGTCGCGAATGTTTTCGGTTCCCGTGAGCAGCATGATCCATCGGTCGAAACCGAGTGCAATGCCACCGTGTGGTGGTGCTCCGTAGCGAAGTGCATCGAGCAGAAAACCGAAACGACGATACGCTTCGTCGTGTGTAAAGCCAAGTAACGTTAGCATGCGTTCCTGAAGCTCAGTGCGGTGAATACGGATGCTTCCGCCACCGATTTCATGGCCGTTGCAAACCAGGTCGTATGCTTGTGCGCGGACGGCAAGAGGGTTACTGTCGAGCAGCGGTATGTCTTCGTCAACAGGTGCAGTGAAGGGATGGTGACGTGCCACATACCGTTGTTCAGCGTCGTCCCATTCGAGCAAAGGAAAGTCAACAATCCATGCAAAACGATAGATGCCGTCGGTGGTCAGGTTCAATCGGCGCCCAAGTTCGGTCCGAAGTGCGCCGAGGATAGTCATGCAGCGTTCCCAGCGATCGGCGACAATCAAGATTGCATCGCCCTCGCGTGCGTCGGTAGCAAGGCGTAGCCGTTCAATGAGATCATCGCCGAGGAACTTTGCAATGGGAGAACTTGCCTGTCCATCTGTCCACTTGATCCACGCCAAGCCCCGAGCGCCATACTTTTTTGCAAGGTCGGCAAGTTCGTCAAATTGCTTCCGTGAATATGTTGCGCATCCCGGAGCGCGCACAGCTGCGATCGTGCCGTCGGGTTGCTCAGCGACGGAACGGAATACATCGAATTGGCTTGTGGCGACAATCGAGGTCACATCGCAGAGTTCTAGGTCGAACCGAAGGTCTGGCTTATCGCTGCCATAGCGGCTAAGGGCGTAGCGCCACGGGATACGGGGGAATGGTCGTTCAATTTCAATACCGAGCACCTGTTGCCACACCGTCGCTGTAAATCCTTCGATCAGGTCGAATATGTCTTCCGGCGTGACAAACGACATCTCCAGGTCAATTTGCGTAAACTCTGGCTGGCGATCAGCGCGGAGGTCTTCGTCGCGAAAACACTTTGCGATCTGCATGTAGCGATCGAAGCCAGCAATCATGAGGATTTGCTTGTAGAGCTGCGGCGACTGTGGCAATGCATAAAACTTGCCGCGGTGAATCCTGCTTGGCACAAGAAAATCGCGTGCTCCTTCAGGAGTGGATTTCATGAGCAGCGGCGTCTCGACTTCAATGAAATCATGCTCGGCAAAGTAGCGATGCGCAATCTGGTACACCGCATTCCGCACAATGAAATTTCGTTGCAAGGATTGCCGGCGTAAATCCAAATACCGATACCGCAAGCGGAGTTCTTCGCTGGCGAGTGGTTTATCCTTGTGTTCGAGAATTTCAAATGGTGGAAGCTCTGCTTGTGCAAGGATCGTAATCCGAGTGGCGGCAATTTCGACCAGCCCTGTCGGCAAATTTGGATTGGGGTTTTCGCGCAATCGAACTTCACCCTCAACAGCGAGGACAGTTTCGACTTGAAGATGCCGAACCTGCTCGCGCACAGCTTCGGGGGAGTTCTCGTTGACAAGGATTTGCGTGATGCCGTAGCGATCTCGAAGATCAAAAAAGGTCACTCCGCCGAAGGTTCGGATTGCATGAATCCAACCATTGAGGACAACACAGTTGCCGACGTGCGACGGACGAAGCTCGCCGCACGTGTGTGTGCGCTTGGGAAAGTGCATGGATAGTACCGACCAGTTACTCAGACGTGGCGGCAAAGATACGCTCCGCTTGCGGGGGTGTTTGGTTCAAAAGCAATTCCGTTGCTGCATCAATGACCGCCGCCGGAGGTATCACATTGACCGTTCCGGTGCAACGAGCGACAAGTGCCCGATATGGTGAGCGGTATGGATACCATGGCAGCAGTGC